>DASWIS010000031.1 GCA_036397555.1 Candidatus Zixiibacteriota bacterium
CCCCGAGCGGAGCGAGGGGTCTCGATGCGCGAGTGGCCGCCGACAACGCGTTGGAGATTCCTCGCTTCGCTCGGAATGACCCGAATGATTATTTCCATGAAACTCGATTATGTGGGTTCCGATGGGTTTTTCAACACGCCCCAAGGTCCGGGCCACCCTGACGATGGGAGTCAGGCAGGGGAACTGGATGGGACGAGAGTGATGGCGCGGTCGCGTCGCGGTCGGGTGCGGGCGATTCTGCGACGACGGGTTGTGGATCACGCGGGCGCGTTCCATAGCGCGTCAGCAACACAGCGCCGCTGCCGACCGTCAGCACGACATAGGCGAGCAGAAGCGAAAACGTCGCTAACCCCAGCGCGCTGATGCTGACTACGCTGGCGTCGTTCCCCTGTTCGCTGAGCCACAGCAGGACCGAGAGTATCGTGGTCGACCACAGGAGAAGCTGGCCGGCCATTGTGCGACCCATTTGCGATGACAATCGCAGTCCGGTATTGAAGTCGATCAATTCGCCGAGCCACAGCCCTATGGCCGCATAGGCCAGCACGAAGGCCGCGATGACCATCAGCGGCAGAACAAACAGCGCCACCGGAATCCCGATAATCGTGACAAGAAGCAGCAGTGCAACAGGGACAAAGAGTATCTGTGCCGTGATACCGATGAGCAGCGACTTGAAGAACGACGCCTGTACCTTCACACGTACTTTACCGATGTTCTTCGATGCGAAAACATGTGCCAGGAGAACGAGGAACAGCATGAACAACACTGTCAGGGCGGTCAGCGCCGACAATGTTTCCTTGGTCCATAGCTGATCGAGCGAGTATCCGGCGAACTCGAACTGCACCGGACTGGGCTCGCCGATGCGTCCGCCCGGTTCACGATCGATCCGCGATGCGACCACTGTTTGGTGCACGTACGCATTCGGTCCTACGGTGACCACACCCATCGGCGCGACCACATCCTGCGCCACCGTGCCGTTGACCGTCACATGGCCGAAAATCGCAACGACACTCTGCCCGACAGTCCCCTCGACCAGCACATCGCAGAAAATGCAGATCACGTCGCCGGCGACATGCTGATTGGGACCGATGAAGATGTCCGAACCAAGACTGACCAACTCGTCCTTCCCGCGGTACGGATCTTTGGTGATCGACGGGTGAACATGCGGCATCGGCGGCCTTGCAGACTCAAGGGGGGGGATGTAGTATCGGCGTCCCTCGCGGTCGATGATGTTGATGCCGCCAGCGGGGTCGATTGTAATCTCTTTGGCATAGATCGAATCATCCGTTAGGGCCGGCAGGTCGACAAATCCGGGAAGTCCGAGATCGTCGGGACCGGGTACCTCCGGCGCATCGGGGATCTCCGGTACGCCTTCGACCGCGGCAGCCGGGGGCCTGGGATGGCGGGGTTCTTCATCGACGGCACACGACACCGATGGCCGGATGAGTGCCACAAACACGAATGCCGCCGCCGCAATCTTCTGAATGTGTGGTCTCGAGCTCACCGCGAACACGTCTCCCGGCTTTGATCCATCAACTTATCGCACCGACAGCACAATGTCACCGGAGAATGTCTCAACTTCGATCTCGCCGGTGCCCTCTCCGATCGTTCCCCACAATGTACGACTCGACTTTTCGCGGA
Source organism: Candidatus Zixiibacteriota bacterium (assembly GCA_036397555.1). Lineage (NCBI taxonomy): Bacteria > Pseudomonadati > Candidatus Zixiibacteriota > Candidatus Zixiibacteriota bacterium. Next base: position 1,639 of record DASWIS010000031.1, read on the forward strand.
CACGAATATCGCGGTCGGATTCGATGCTGCCGCTGAATGTCGACAGACGCACTGTCCCGCCCGCGTTGCGCGGGATGCCGATCTCGACAGTGCCCGACATCGAGTGCGCATCAATCCGTGCGGCAGGGTCCGACGTTGCCGCGACTATGTCACCGGATGTCGTTTCCAGCGCCATGTCGCCGTCGACATTCTCCGCCTCGATGGAGCCGGAGGTCGTCTTCGCCGTGACCGAACCGTCGACGCGAAGTAGTCGGACATCGCCGGACACCGAGCCGACTTCGACCGCGCCCTCGGCGCCGTCCACATAGACACCGCCCGACACCGAGCTTGCAAACAGAGAAGAGCCGCAGTTGTAAACATTGACGTCACCGGAGACCGACTTCGCCTCCGTAAAGTCGGCTGTGCCGTCGACTGTGACCTGGCCCGATGTTGTTGCCACTCGCATCCGACCCCGGACATTGGCGACATCGACATCGCCGGAGACGGTGGAGACATGGATACCGCCGGTCGTGTTCCGCAACATGACGCCTCCCGAGACCGACGTCAGCTCTCCGGCGGCGCCGCGCGGCCCCTCGACCGTGAAACTGACAGAAATCCAGCGGCCGCTGCCGAATTCGTCGCGAATCCATTCGTAGTAGTCCTTATCATGCTTCAGGTACAGATCGAGGAGCCCCGCCTCGCCCTCCATCCGGACTTCAAGTCCCTCGCGAATGCGTTGCGCTTCTTCCTCGCTGTCGGCGCGCACTTCGACCAGGGCCGTCACGCGCGCGGACATGCCCTCCACACCCGTGTACTTGATATCCCCGGAGAGCGTTTCGATCGACACGTCCGGAGCGTCGCCGATCTCGATTGTCGCGGTCTCGGTAAACTTGTGATTCTCCAGCGCGAAGACATTCGTTGCAGACGCCAGGATTGCGAGTCCGGCAAGAGTCAGAACGAACATCACTCGTTTCATTGTGATCCCTCCCGCTTCTATATCACGGATTTCAGTTTCTTTTTCAGCAGCTCCCGTGCGCGAAAAATGCGGGCCTTGACTGTCCCGACCGGAACGTGCAGTTGCTCAGCGATCTCCTCGTAGGACTTGTCCTGCTGATGCCGCAGGACGATGACCTCTTTGTATTTCGGCGGGAGCGTGGAGATCGCCTCCTTGACCGTGACCGCGCGCCGCTTGCGGAAGAGGTCTTCTTCGGGATTGTTCGACCAGTCGGGGATTTCAATGCTGACCTCACCGTCGTGGGTCTGCAATGGTTTGTCCAGCGAGAGCGCTTCGATCCGACGTTTCCGCAAGTGGTCGATGGCATTGTTGGCCGCAATCTTGTAGAGCCAGGTCGAGAACCGATATTCGAAGCGATACGATGCCAGGGAGCTGAAGGCCTTCATAAAGGTCTCCTGCACCAGATCATTGGCCTCCTCGGGATGCCGGACGATCTTGAAGATCACGTGATAGATCGACTGGCGGTGCCGCGACAGCAACTCCTCATAGGCACGTTGGTTCCCGGCCAGGGCGTCTTTGATTAGGTGTTCGTCCGAATCGGCCACGGGCAACCCGCGCTTTGGTTTACGAGGACAATCTCAGAATGTTGCGGCCCGCCGCCGCAGGATTCGGCGCATGATACGGCGCAACGGCTGAAAGCGGCCACAGCAAACCGGCCCCCTCGCAATTCCTTGACTCCGCTTACGGTGCTGCATTCGTTGCAGCGGGGCTTTCATCGCAACATGGACATCGTCACAGTCATTGGAACGGTCGTCGCCAGCCAGAAAGTCTCCACTTTGGAGGGCTATAAACTGCTCCTCGTCCTCGATGAGAGCGGCAGTGATAGTGCGCAACCGGTGGTCGCCTTGGACACGGTCGGAGCCGGCGCCGGTGAGACAGTGTTGCTTGTCCGGGGTTCGTCGGCGCGTGCCGTGGCCGGACTCACCGATTCTCCGGTGGATGCCGTCATTGTCGGGATCATCGATACGGTCGAACGCGATGGGAGGATTGTCTTCCAAAAGCACAAGACTCCGGCTGAAGAGGTCGCGAGATGAAACTCGGCAAAGTCTGCGGGACAGTCGTCGCCACCGTCAAGGACCCGGCGCTGTCGTGCTGCCGTTTGCGCCTGATGTACCCGGCCATTGGCGGGGGAGGGTGGTCCGATAGAGCGATTGTTGCGATTGATACTGTCGGTTCGCGCGAGGGCGACACGGTGATTTGGATTTCGGCTCGCGAGGCCACCTTGGCCCTCACGGACCGCATCATCCCAACCGACGCCTCGATCGTGGGGATCGTCGATTGAGTTGGAAGGTCGCATGCTGGTCTGTCGGGTTTTGGAGCACATCGTCGCAACCGCCAAAGCGCCATCATACGTCGGGCACAAGATCCTGAAGGTTATCCCCGAAAATCTTGATGGAGAGATGTCCACAGTCCGGCCCCCGATCATCGCTTTAGACCTCATCGATGCCGGGGTCGGGGACAGAGTGTTAGTCTGCCAGGAAGGGCGCTGGGCGAGAGAAGCCATCGGCGACTTGATCGCACCAGTCCGGTCGATAATCGTTGCTGTCGTCGAAGGCGTTGAATTGGACCCTGCGGCGAATGCTCGGCCTCCGATGGCTCTTTAGGTTCCAAACTGCCCTGCGACTGTCGTTTCAACCCCATACTTTCTGCAACAGCACACCACATCGGGCTTTTTCCTGACGAGTCCGTGCTCGCTGGATGTGAGCATAAGGCGCTAATTAACAACGCCTTATGACAACTGTGGCGTCCCTGGCCAACGTGCGGCAAGCTCGTTGCATCCCACATTCTGCGGAAAGGGGTCAACTGTCGGCGTTCTGGGGCCGATAGCGTAGTCCGGAGGATGAGGGCTCAGCCAAACTCCGGACACATCAGCCGGATGAGGTGTGGGCATGAGCCGAAAGCGAAAGAACGAACTGAGGGACGCTCCGGAGAAGGTCTACTGGCACCTTTACAGCCTTCAGACCTTGAACTCCGAAAAACTGGTCAAGGTGGTCAACAAGATTCTGCAACGGGAGTATCATCTGATTAAGTGACCGAGCGGTCAAACGTGAGCAGGACCATTCGTCAGGACGGCGAATGGACGCCAGCAGGAGGCATAGCGTCGTCAGACAAACTCGCGGGCGCGAGACGGGGTTCAGACAACGGCCGGCGTTGGATGGCAGTGATTCTTTTGCCGTCCTTACTTTCTCTTGACAACCTCTAACGTGCCCGATAAAATCGGCCCAACCTGCCTGCTGTCCGGCGGGGTTGCCGACTGTTTCTTGCATGTTGAAGAACCGCTACAACATAATGATCGTCCCCCCCTCGACAGGGGGAGTCCGCCAATACTCGCTGCCACGTTGGGCCGGCAAGGCGGTGGCTTTTGCCGGAACAATCGTCGTCAGTCTGGTTGCCGTGTCTGCGGTCCTGGGAGTCAGCGGCCTGCTCCGCACCGGCGATTATGCTGAGCAAGTGTTGGAGAACCGGGCGTTGCGCGCCTCACTGTCGAAAATGGATGAGGAAGTCGCCGTTCTCCGTAAGCGGTTGGCCTCGTTGGAAGAATCGGAGATGATGGTCCGCAAGGTCTTTGGTTTGTCTGATCTGGATCCCGATGAACGCGCCCTGGGAATTGGCGGTCCGGTCGTGGAATCCGCTGACGACGATGGACTATCGCCGCTGCTGACCAACAGCCGCGAGTTGGAAGCGGAGATTGACCGATTGCTTCGCCGCTGCGACTTTGAGCGCGACAACTTCGGCCAGATTGTCACCGAATTGTCGGGTCGCAAAGACCAACTCGACCATACGCCGTCGGTGTATCCGACGTCGGGTTACTTCTCGCGCGGGTTTGGGATCAAACCCGATCCCTTTACCGGCAACGATCGGATGCACTATGGTATCGACCTGGCCGGAGATATCGGCACGCTGGTCTACGCGCCCGCAGCCGGGCGCGTCAAGATTCGTGCGCATCACCAGCAGTTTGGAAACATGATTACCCTCGATCACGGCTTCGGCGTTGAAACCCGCTACGGGCACCTCAAAGGATTCGCGATCAAGCCAAACGAACAGGTGCAGCGCGGACAACTGATCGGCTACATGGGCAACAGCGGATACTCGACTGGTCCGCACTTGCACTACGAAGTTCACGTCGATGGCCGTCCCGTTGATCCGATGCGCTACATCTACGACCGGGCGCCGCAATCGGCTCCCCTCGCCGCCGGCGACTGATCGTCGTCCCGCGGATCAGTGTTCCATCCACAAGCGGCCACAGACAATCTCTCCTCGGAGATGAAAGCGGAGTCGCCGGTGAGTTCCCGGCGGGATTGTGTCTACGGCGCCCGGTCCGCTTTGTTGTATACTTATATCCCTCGACAGGTCGTATCGGAATCGCGCCTGTCGGGGTGTGCCAACGCCGACCATGAGCAAACGTACAAAACATGTCCGAAGTGTCCGAGCCGATTCCCACGACTCGCCCGCTGCCGGGGGCACCAGACGACCGGAGCAGCGGTCCACCCAATCGGATGGCCCTCCGGAGGCGCGCAGCGTCCCCAACGTGCCATCCGCCGCCGATGCGAAAGAAAAAGACGAAACCGCAATCAAAGAGGTGATTCGTCGCGTCCAGCAAGGTGAACACCAACTGTTTCAGGAGGTCGTCGACCGTTATCGCTCGCAGGTGGCGGGAATCGCCTACAAAATGGTCGGTGACTACGACGACGCCAAAGACATCTCACAGATGGTCTTTGTCAAGACGTTCACCAACATCAAACGCTTCGACCGTTCCAAACGTTTTTCTACGTGGCTCTATCGGATCGCCGTCAACGCGGCGATCGATTACATCCGCAAGTTCAAGAGACACCACTTTGAGGAACTCGACGATCTCACCGAGCAGCGGGGCGGCAAGCCGATCACCCCGGAGCGCGAGTTTCAACTCAAGCAGATGCGTGATTTTGTCCTGCGCTCGGCGCGCCGCCTCAATGAAAAACAACACATGGCCTTCGTCCTCAAGGACCTTGAAGGGCTGGAAATCGAGGAGATCGCGCAGATCATGGGCATGCCGCAGGCCACGGTTCGCTGGTATCTGCATCGGGCGCGCAAGAAACTGCGCAGCGATCTCCGGCGGCGATTCGGGCCGGAACTGAACAATCTGGGAATCGGCGATGGCGTGTGAGGTTTACCAACAACTGATCGATCGACTCGATCTGTCCGACGAGGTCGAGTGCGGCGATCTTGTTGCCCACGCGGAGCAATGCCCGCACTGCCATGAGAAACTGCAGGCGGCGCGACGGCTGTGCGAGAGCATGCGTCGCGCGTTTCACTTTACGCCATCGGGTGGTTTCTGGGAGGAATACCTCATGGGGCTGCGCCGCATGGCGCGCTCCGGACAACTTCCGCGCGAGCCGTCCTTGTGGCAACGCTGGCGCCGGCTGATGTGCTGGCCCGTTGTCGGCGAGGCGCCCGCCGTGATTGTCCCGCTGCTTATTATCGGACTGATGATCGCCGGCGGCATGTGGTCGGCCGATCGTTCTCGCACGCCGACTCACGCATTCCCGAACACGCTCGTCGTCTATACAGGGGCGGTCGTCCCGGTTGTCGAAGACGGTCGTCCAACGTTCTATCGCCGTGTTCCTCAGCATTGATCATATCGTGCGAGTTGAAAAACCCATTGGAACCCACATAATCGAGTTTCATGGAAGCAATCATTCGGGTCATTCCGAGCGAAGCGAGGAATCTCCAGCGCGTTGTCGGCGGACACTGGCGCATCGAGACCCCTCGCTCCGCTCGGGGTGACATCAAATTGGGCTTTTTCAACACGCCCCATATCATGCGAGCCCACCGAGCATCCGCGTTACTCCTCAGACTGTTGAGCGTTCCGATTATTGGCTTCGCATTCGCCGGATGCGGCGGCGATTCCGCGATGAGTCTGGAAACGACGATGGCGCATGTGCTGTCCACCGCCGGGCCATCTATCGTCCACATCCGAGCGGCCTACGTGAGGGCCAACGGTGAGCGTGAGACACGAGAGGGGATGGGTGTGATCCTCGAGGATGGCGATCTGCTCACGTTGGGAAGCCTCGTCGACTGCACGCACGGCGTCACGATTCTCTTCCAGGATGGTCGGCAATTGACCCAGGATGAGTTTGGCTTTGTGCGCACTGATCCGACCACGAATCTGTCGCTTGTGCGGTTGGGCACGCCGACACCTGCCGGGGGTGTGGCGATCAGCGATGTGTCCGAGTCGCCGGTCGGACGGCTCGGCTTCGGGTTGTTTAACACGTACTACTCAAAGGGTCTGCTGGCGGACTTCGGGGTGCTTGGCCAGTCGCAGATCGGCGTCTACGACGCTCCCAACGAAGCACTCTGGACCGTCGAATCGACGCGCCGTCATTGGATACCGGGCACGCCGCTGTTCGACCGCGACGGCTCTCTATTGGGTTTGGTCGAAGGCGTCATCGCGGATGCTGACGATGTTGCGTTGATCGTTCCCGCTGCGACGTGTCGACGAGTGGCGGAGATGCTGATGTCGTCCGATGCCCCGCCGCGCGGGTGGCTTGGCATCGTGCCGACCGTGTCCGACGATACGGCGGCCACGCCCGATGAGTCGGGCGTGACTGTGGCCGAGTTGTTCGGTCAAGCGGCGGCGCGCACGGCCGGATTGCAGGCCGGCGACCACATCACGAGTTTTGACGACCATCCGGTTCTCATATCCTGCGAACTCCGGCGTCTCGTGGCATCGTATGCCCCGGGGCGCACTGTGACCGTCGAGTGGCGGCGCGGCGATACGTTGCTATCCGCACCCGTCACGCTGGGCGCGATCCCGGTCGATCTCCCCGACGATCAGCGCTGTCGGCAACGCCCGCTGTAGCGCGCGATCGTACTTCCCGCCTCAATCCGGATTGATTCACCAATTGCCGTCTCTATATTGGCTGTGGCGACGCGCCAGCGGCATGACCGGGAGGAGACGATGCCGACACTGCAATTCTTGTCCCATTCCTGTTTCCGATTCGCGATCGGACAGACGACCCTGTTGATCGACCCGTTTTTTTCGGGCAATCCCAAGGCGCCGGCCGATGCCGCCAACATCAATCCGGACTATATCCTCCTGACGCACGGCCACGGCGACCATCTCGGCGATGCCATCGCCATCGCCAAACGCGCGCGATCGACGATCATTGCTCCCAATGAGTTGGCGGTGTGGAGTCAGCGACAGGGTGTCAAGGCCCATCCGATGCACATCGGGGGCGGCTGGGACTTTCCATTCGGACGGGTGAAGTTGACCATTGCCCATCATGGTTCGGGAATTGGACCAGGGCCGAACGGTTGGGAGTATGCCGGTAATCCGTGCGGCTATCTGATCACAGCCGAGGGTAAAACGGTCTATCACGCGGGCGACACGGCTCTGTTTTACGATATGAAACTCATCGGGGAGATGCATCCCATCGATGTCGCGCTGCTGCCGATCGGTGACAACTTTACGATGGGCGTTACCGATGCAATCAAGGCCGTGGAATTCTTGAAGCCGCGACGCGTTGTGCCCATGCACTATGACACTTTTGATCTCATCAAAGCCGACCCCGGTCGTTTCGCGGTTGGCGCCCGATCGCACGGATGCGAGCCGGTGATTCTGGCAATCGGCGAGTCGCTCGATTATTGACCATGGCCGCAACCCGAAAGGATGGCTGACGCCTTCAGCGCACACAGGCACGAAAGCGTCAATGGCTGAGGATTCCACCGATGAGCAGACTGAAAAAGGCCACATTGACCGCGCTGTTCGTACTGCTCGTGGTGCTGCCGTTGACCGCGTGGATTATCCTGAAGACCGCATTCACGGAGGAGCGCATTCTTGCGATGCTGACGCCGCGTTTGGAAGCAGCGCTCAACCGCCCGGTTCACATCTCTCGCGCCGGAGTCGGCATATGGGGAGGCATCGGCATCTGGGTGGGTGACCTGACGGTCGCCAATGCGCCCGGATTCTCCGACGAGCCGCTGCTGGCTTTGCACCGATTCGACGTGAAGGCGCGGTTTTGGCCGCTGCTGGCGGGCCGGGTTGAGATCGACCGGCTGGAAGTTACGGCGCCCAGTCTCTTGTTGGAACGATCCGCCGATGGCCACGTCAACTGGGCCAACCTCTTGTCCGATTCGGCGAAGTCCGACACACTGCCGTCGACCGGACAGCGAAGCATCGCCTCCGCGTTTTCATTTCGCCGCATTGTGCTCCAGGACGGTGTCGTGATGTATCACGACGATTCGACCGGTCTCGATTTCAGTCTGATTGGTCTTGGGATCGACGCGTCAATCGAACCGAATTCATCGCTGAGCGTTCTCGAATTCAAATCGGTCTCACTTCTGGACTCGGTTTATGTTCTCTATTCCGACACGGCTCAACCGGTGTCGGTGCGGTTTCCATCGGGGGCATTCCGATTGAACGCCGACGGCAACTGGAGTTGGGCCGATCAATCGGTCCGAGTCGATACCGCGTCATTGGCTTGGTTCGACACAAAACTGGCGATGCGCGGGTCGATGCGTGTCCACCCGCAGGTCCGCGAGTTTCGCATCGCTGCCCATCTGACCCCGACATCGTTGGCACGATTGACCGAGAGTTTCGCGACGCAGGTGCCTTCAGGGCCATGGCTGAACCTGGACGGTCAGGTGGAAGGATCGCTGACGGCCTCGGTCACGTGGCCCATCCCCGAAGGCACTGTGCCGGAGTGGGGGGCGGACGTATTGTTGACGGAATGTGTCTGGAAACCACCGCACAGCGGGGCCGCCATCACGATCCCGCGCATCGAAGTGCACGGCGAGGAACGGACCCTCTCCTGGCGGGCGCCGAATGGACGAATCGACAACGGCAGCTTCTCCGTGATCGGTTCGATCGATCGGCTCTTCTCGGTTGAGCGCACGATCTCTGCGCGGCTGCGGATGGACGCACCGCTTGACGGGCTCGCCGATTTCGTCCCGGATACGATCCCCATCGCGCCGCGCGGACGGCTTCGTTGCGATGTCACGGCGTTTGGCGCGCTCATGCAGCCGGACCACTGGCGCCTGGCAGGCGACCTCTCACTTGATTCGGCGACAATCGTTGACACGGCGTGGAGCTTTGATTCTGTCGTTGTGTCGCTCGCCCTCGATTCGGACGGCGACAAGGCGACGCTGCGTCGATGCGACTGGTTGCTGGGCCGCTCGCGCGGGAACGCTTCGGGAGAGATCAGTGGACTGCTGGCGGCCGTCCGCACGCGTTTCGATTCTCCTGATGTGCTCCACGGCGCGATTGATTTCCAGAGTGGATTTTGCGATGTCGATCAACTGCTCGGACCGTCGCCGCCGGAATCCGACTCGTTGGCGGCGATCGATTCGAGCGCATCTCCCGTCCCGGCGATTGCCCTTGGAGGGTCGATCGACTGCGACACCATGGTCTACTCGGGGCTGACCGCGCGCAACGTCAGCGCCGACTACCAATACCAAAATCACATCCTGACGCTCGATCCGATTTATGCGCGAGTCCTCGGCGGGCGCATGCGTGGCACACTGAGTTGGAATGGACAAAACTGGGCGCAGCCGACATTCGTGACGACGATTCACGCCGATTCAGTTGCCGCCGACAGTTTGTTGTCGCGTTATTTTGACTGGGCCGGCGGGATCTTCGGCCAGGCGTCGTTGGAAGGGACATTCGCCGGCCGTGGGCGCTATGCCTCCCGGATTCTCCCGTCTCTGGCCGCCGATGGACGTGCCGAAATGCGCGAGGGACGATTGGAAGCATCGCCCATCCTGAACGCTGTTGGCGAGAAGCTCAATGTCGCGTTGCTGTCCGGCGCGAAACTGTTGCGCGATGTTCGCGTCCCGTTCCGCATTGTCGGCGGGCGAATCATCACCGACCCGTTGCGTTTCGCCGCCGGTGATGTCGCCTATGAGTGCATCGGATCGTTTGGATGGGACCGTACCCTGGACTATTCCGTCGCGGTCTCCGTACCCAAAGGGGGCGCCAGCAAAGGATTGGAGCTTCTCGACGGGATGCGCTTGGGTCTCGGTGGGACCGTCGCCCATCCGGTCGTACGGGTTGATGTGGCTCAGGCGGGCCAAAACATCGTCGAAAAGGCGCTGCAGCCGGCCAAAGACAGCGCATCGGCGACCCTCCGGCGCGCCCTCGATCAATTCATCAAACCCAAACGGCCATGAGCGGACACCGACCGTCGCATGATTCGAAAGTGCGTGTGCTGCGCACGGCATTCGCGATTGCCGTTGCCACGCTTTTGTGCGGTCGGATCGTCGACGCCGCGACCGTTCAATTCGTTGTCGTCGGTGCGGACCACGCATTGGCGCGCAATACCATCGACATCCTGGACGCGGCACATGAAGAAATGGCGCGACTCAGCGGTGTCGCGCTGCAAGACACGGTCGCCGTCGTCTATGTCTCTTCCGCGCAGTCGTTCGACTCGGTCGTCGGCGGACACTTCCCGGATTGGGGAGTCGCGGCCGCCGTGTCGCGGCAGAATCTGATCGCCGTCCGCTCACCGGCCGAGCATCCGCTCGGGCGCGAACTGCGATCCATTCTGCGCCATGAGTTGGCGCACCTGCACCTGGACGCTATGACGCGCGGATGGACAGTCCCGCGCTGGATGCACGAGGGCTATGCTCAGCAGTTTGGCCACGACTGGCGATTCGGCGATGACTGGACCGTCGCGCGGGCCGTACTGTCGGGGTCGATCCTGCCGTTGCGGGACATCGACGGCGTCAATTCCTTTCGAAGTGCGTCGGCGCAGTTGGCCTATGCCCAGTCGTATTTGGCGATGGGGTTCTACCTGCATGCCTACGGGTGGCAAGGATTGCAACTGTTCACCGATGCCATTGCCGCCAATCAGAACTGGGACGAGGCGCTCCAGGCAGCGACGGGGATCGACTACGCGGGATTCGAAGCCGAGTTCGACGACTACCTGCGTTCACGCTACAACTGGGCTGCGTTTTTGGGGGACACAGCCCTCCTGTGGATCGTACTGGTCGCCGCGTTCGTCATCCTCTATCTCTTCAAGCGGCGCAGCAGCCGGCGACGGCTCGCCGAGTGGGAGCGTCAGGAAGAATGGGCAGACTTGATACTCGGCTGGGACCGCGCTCTCCCGACGCGTGCGCCCGACAATCCCTCCCATCCTCCCCGTCGACAGTGCGCGCTAATCTGAAACACAGATTGGAATTTGCGGCAGTCTGGCTGCTGTGGCGGCTGGCCAATGCTCTTCCGGTCGGATTGTCCGATTGCGCCGGACGAGGCGTCGGACGTTTGGTGGGCATCCTCTGGCGCGCGCGCCGTCACATTGCCCAACACAACCTGTCGCGGGCATTCCCCGATCTGTCACGTCAGGAAACCAGCCGGATCGCGCGCGCGGCATTCGCCAATGTCGGCCAGACGGTGTTCGAGGTCCTACGTTTCGGTCGCAACAGCACCGAGCGAATCATCGATTCGGTGGAAGTCGAAGTTGATGGTCTCAAACATCTGGAACAGGCCGCCGACAACGGCCGGGGTGCACTCCTGATGTCGGCGCACCTCGGCAACTGGGAGCTGCTCGGGGCCTGGGCAAGCAGTCGCGGGTACGCGCTCGACATTGTCGTCAAGCCGATGCGCAATCCATTGACCGATGCATTGTACAATGCGCAGCGCAGCGCACACGACATCGGTTTGATCCGCACGCAGGTCGGCACACTGGGTATCGCGCGCGCACTGGGCGCCAAGCGCTTTGTTGCGCTGCTGGCCGACCAGTACGCCGGACGCGAGGGGGTCGCCGTGGAATTCTTCGGCCGATCCGTTTCCACTCCACGCGGACCGGCCGCACTGGCGCTGCGCTTTGGTTGTCCCATCCTCACCGGGGTTCTGGTGCGAAGACCGCACAGACCGTATCTCGCCGTGATCGACCCAGCGATACCCGTGACGCGCACCGGAGACGAAACGCACGATGTCACGGCACTGACGCAGGCATTTACCGCGCGGATCGAGTCGTACGTTCGGCGTTGGCCCGAGCAGTGGTTATGGACGCACCGCCGGTGGCGCGATTAGCGATGTCACAGTCGATTCTCGTGCGTGCGCCCAATTGGCTAGGCGATACGGTGTTGGCTCTGCCGTTTCTGGCCTCGTTGAAAGCCACTGCGCCGGAGTCACGCGTAACCTGTCTGTGCCGTCCCGACTTGGCCCCGCTCTTGAGCCGTGCCGTGGGAATCGACGGCGTTTTGCCATTGGACGAAACACACGGCGCGCGGGGCTGGAGGTCGCTCCAGCGGAACGCTAAGCGACTCAGGGCACACCGCTTTCATTTGGGGTTCTGCCTGCCGCCGTCGTTCGGCGCAGCATTTATGCTCTGGCGCGCCGGCGTCAAACGGCGGATCGGATACGCCTCCGACCATCGTCGCCTCTTTCTGACCGAATCGCGCCCGTATCTGCCCAACGGCAGGCGCGCGCATCGCGTCGAGGGGTATCTGGCATTGTTGGAATGCGTTTGGCGCAATCCGACGCAAATCAGTCAGGTGACGTTCGACCCCGGGGACGAGTCACGGCGTGATGCCGTTTCTCTCTTACGGCAGTGTGGCGTGCCCACGGGCCCCGCGATACTCGCGATCGGGCCGGGATCGGCGCAGCCGAGCCGCATCTGGTTTACCGAACGATATCGAGCCATTGCATTACGCTGGCTGGACAGCAGGGCCGGTGTTGTCATCGCACTCGGCTCGCACTCTGAGCAAGACCTGTGCGCACGCGCACTGAGCGGATTGGATACTTCGCGCGCATTCACACTGGCAGGGCGCGCCTCGATTCTCCAGACCACGGCGATACTGGAGAAGGCGCGCGTGTACCTGGGGAACGATTCCGGTCTGGCCCACCTGGCGGCGGCGGTTGGAGCGCCGACTGTGGTGATCTCCGGTCCAGGCGATCCCAACGAGGTCGAGCCACGGGGCCGGACCGTGCTCAGTGTCAAGGAAGAGGTCTTTTGCGCCCCGTGTTATCGTGGGCACTGTTGGCGAACGGATCACCCGTTAGAGTGCCTCGACAAAGTCACGACTGAAGAAGTCTGGCACCAGATTGACGGAATGTCCCAACAGACTCCCGATCCCCGGTCGCGCCACTGATAGTACTGGCGCACAATGACTTAAGCGACCGTTGGGAGCATCGGTATGATTCACCCCCGTCAGGACAAGTGCAACTCCGACAGCACGTTTGCGTACACAACACCCGGTGGCGACGTTCCTGCGAAGCCCCCAGAGAGGCAATCGTCCATGCGGATGTGTTATCACTTTTCCTTCGGTAGACCAGCAATTCGGACCGGAATCGCCATGCTGGGACTGGTCGTAATGTCGGCATGGTCCGGCATGAACGTCTCACAGGCCCAGACGGTCATTTCGATTCGTGGTTTGAATGAACACGATTTTGGAGAGACGTCCTTTGTGATACTCAAGGACACGGATGTCCGGATCAGGGCCGTGGGCGCCGAGACATCCCAGCGCGGCCGGTTGTTCTCTTACCCGTGGCTCCTCAACGCCGACACGCGTGATGTGGTCTGGACGATGCAGGATGAAGTCACCGAGCCGGTGAAGGGCTCCGACTGGCTGCGTGAATGTTCCGACCGGTTGCATTTACGCAAGGGAAACTACGAGATGTACTATTATGCGGGCTCGCCATACTACTTCGATGGCGAATTCGATTCCGGGCATGATCTCTCCGAGTTCTTCGAGAAGTTCGGTGAGCGAATCCAGGAGTGGACCCAGTGGGCCATGGACGGGAATCACAAGGAGCTGCGCCGATTGGCGCGTGAATATGAAGTGACCCTCGAGTGTCCGGCCGACGCCATACGCGAAGGCGGTGGCCGCACAATACGGGTCCCCGCAATCGATTTGTCTGAACCGGACAATGACAGCTATGAACGGGTCCGCTTCGCCGTCAGCACCGACATAAGCGTCGAGATCTACGCGATCGGCGAGTATTGGGGTTCGTCGGGAGAACTGGTCGACAAGGGCTGGATCGCCGACGCCGCCAGCGGACGAATCGTTTGGGAGATGACCGACGACAACACGGACCGCGCGGGCGGCGCCGAAAAAAACCGACGTTTTCGCGGGCAGGTGCGGTTGCCACAAGGCGAGTATGTCGCTTACTATATCACCGATGACTCGCATACCGCGGACGACTGGAACTCGCCTCCGCCGCACGATCCCCACGGCTGGGGCCTGCGCATCTTTCCGGTGAGCCAGTCGGATCGTGCGAGTATCACACGCGTGGCGGATCGACCCGATGCGACGGCGCTCGTCAGACTGACCGGGGTCGGTGACAATGAATTGCTCAGCGAGGCCTTCCGTCTTGAGAAGGAGAGCCGTCTGCGCGTGTATGCGCTCGGCGAGTACGACCGATTCAGCGATTGTATGGCCGACTACGCATGGCTGAAAAGCGGGGACGACGGACAGAAAATCTGGGTGATGAGCGGATCCAACACGCTGCCGGCGGGCGGCGCGGACAAGAACAGAATGTTCGACGGCGTTGTTGATCTTTCACCCGGCGAGTATGTGCTCTACTACGTCACCGACGGTTCCCACTCGTATGCCGACGGTTGGAACTCCTCACCGCCGTTCGATCAGCGCGCGTACGGTGTCTCTGTCTACGCGGGAGAGACCGACTTCGACCCCGTGGTTTTCCAGCGCGTTGACCAGCGCGACGTACGAGAACGCAATGCCATCGTGTCGATCGTATCGTCGCAAGACGACAGCGAACTGAGCCGGCGCTTCACGCTCACCACGCCCACGCGCGTGCGCATCCACGCCGTCGGCGAGGGCGACCGCAACGGAATGTACGATTATGGCTGGATCGAAGACCTCGACGCCGACGACGTGGTCTGGGAGATGACCTACCGCAAGACATCCCATGCCGGGGGCGCGGACAAGAACCGCCTCGTTGATCAGGTGATCCTGCTGGACAAGGGGGAGTACGCTGTCTACTACGTGACCGACGGATCACATCATCTGGGCGATTGGAATTCCGATCCGCCGGAAGATCCAACCATGTGGGGAATCATCATCACGCGGGCGGGCGACGGTGAGTGATGTCATGCATTCGGCGTACCCTCGCGCGCGGGCGACGACTGAAACCCGATATTCTTCTCGTCGGCGCCCGCCAGTTTGATTTGTCCGTGCGACGACTCGAACTTCTTGATGTTATCTTCCAGTGCCTTGTGCAACATTTTTGCGTGGGCCGGGGTCATAATAATGCGGGCGTACACTTTCGTCCGCCGCGCTCCGGGCGTGACACGGGCGAAGTCGATGACAAATTCCTGCGGTGAATGGACGATCATCGCCATATTCGAGTAAATCCCCTCTGCCTCGGACTCGCCCACCTCAAGGTTGATCTGCTGTTGACGCACCTGCACGGTAATTCCTCCTTGTCTAAATCACGGTCCACGGTATACCATCGCCTCAGGAAAGTCAATCGGCCCCGCCGGGCGTTCCGTGCAGACTGACATGCCCATCGCCTCCGACCGTTATCAGCTCAACGACGTGCTTGATCGCTTTGACGGTTTGCCGATTGTCGTCGTCGGCGATATCATGCTCGACGAGTATTGGTGGGGGCGCGTCGAGCGCATCTCGCCGGAGGCGCCGGTGCCGGTGGTCTCTGTCGAACGGCGCGAATTCAAGCTCGGCGGCGGCGCTAATGTCGCCCGCAACATACGGGCGTTGGGTGGACGGCCAGTGGCCGTCGGCGTCATCGGGCCCGATTCGGCCGCGCGCACGATCCGTGAGCAGATGCGTGAGCACGCGTTAAGCGATGAAACTCTCATCGTGGACACGGGGCGCCCGACGACCCAGAAGACGCGCATCGTCGCGCACCACCAGCAGGTCGTACGGGCCGACGTCGAGGACACAAGCGACGTTTCCGATGACGTGACCAAGCGTCTGATAGACGTCTGCCGGACCGCCATGCAGACCGCCCGGGGCGTCGTCATTTCCGACTACGGCAAGGGCGTGGTCACCCGAGCGCTCGTCGAATCGATCGTCGCCTGTGCGCGGGAACGGGACCTCTTTGTGGCGGTCGATCCCAAGGACGCGCACTGCTCGGTCTATCGGGGCGTGACCACATTGACGCCGAATCACCACGAGGCCGCCTTCATGGCGGGGCGGCGAATTCGTGATTTGGAGTCCCTTCGTCGGGCCGGATTTGAATTACTGAAAACCCTGTCGGCGGAGTCGTTGCTGGTGACACGCGGTGAACACGGCATGGCTCTGTTTGAACCGTCCGGGGAACTGACGCTGATCCCGACCGTGGCGCGGACCGTCTTTGATGTGACCGGCGCCGGGGACACAGTGATCGCAGCGGTGGCGATGGGACTTGCGGCCGGCGGGAGTATGATGCAGGCGGCATGCATCGCCAACGTTGCTGCCGGTGAAGTCATCAAAGTGCTCGGCACCGCGTCGACGACGACCGACGCCATCCGCGAACATCTCCCGCACATCGATGCCGCCCGCATCGAGCGGCAGAATCACCACGTATCGTCCTGACGGGCTGAACTGACGTGCGCGATCATCCGCGTGACCGCATTGTCTCCCGGCTCCGGTTGCTGACCCTGCGCCGTGGCTGGCTGCGGGCCCGGCAGCGTGTTGTCTTCACCAATGGAGTCTTTGACATTCTCCATCGCGGGCACATTGAGTTGCTGGACAGGGCGAAGTCGGCAGGGGACATCCTGATTGTCGGGTTGAATTCAGATGCGTCGGTGCGCCGCCAGAAAGGGTCAAGTCGTCCCATTAACCGTCAGCGTGACCGGGCGATGGTTCTGGCATCCCTGCGCCCTGTCGATTACGTGTGCATATTTTCATCCAATACCCCACTCGACCTCATTAAGGCATTGCGGCCCAACGTGTTGGTGAAAGGGGCAGAATACAAATCCGGACAAATCGTCGGATCAGGCGAAGTGCGATCCTGGGGGGGAGTGGTTCTTAGATTCCCGATGAAGCGAGGGTACTCAAGCTCCCGGTCGATCCGCGCCGGACAGATTCGCAAGCGGCGACGATACAAACCGGGGATTGCACCCCAGCATGCCGATTGAATAGCGCTTGACAGCCCGAGTGTCGCAGCGGCACAGTCTCAAGGGACAGCATGAGGAAAGGACGTGGCAGTAGGACATGGCATTCACTCTGACCGACTACAGACGGCGTCAAACAAACCTCAAAAGGCGATTGGCCAGGCAGGACCTGGATTATGCCGTCACGACGGACGCGGCCCATCTGCGCTACCTGGTAGGGTACACGGGTTCCAATGGACTGCTGCTCCTGGGCAACGGTACTCCGGAGTTTTACACAGATGGTCGCTACCGGGAGCAGGCCCGTCGGCAAGTCCGTGGCGCGCGCGTCAATGTCGTGCGCGGGGGCGATTTGCTCGTCGAGTTGTCGCGTTATCGCGGGTTTTCCGGTGGCCGGCCGAAGATCGGGTACGAGCCGCATCTGCTGAATGAACGCAGCGCACAGCGGATGCGCGAGTCGGCAAAGAAAGCCCTGTTTGTGCCCATGGACAACATTCTTGAGCCGCTGATGCAGGTTAAGGATGCGTCGGAAATTTCATGTATCAAAAAAGCGGCCGCTATTGCCGATACGGCCTTCGAGCATGCCCTCACGGTGATTCGTCCGGGGGTGCGTGAACGCGACGTGGCGGCGGAACTCGAGTATCGGATGACGCGCTCCGGGTCGGAGCGTGTGGCGTTTGAGACCATCGTCGCCTCCGGTCCCCGCTCCGCCCTGCCGCATGGGCTGGCGTCCGACCGCAAGATCACCTCGGGTGATTTTGTCACGTTGGACTTCGGTGCGACGGTCGACGGGTATGTGTCGGACATCACCCGCACCGTGGTCGTCGGCCGTGCGACACCGCGCCAGAAGCGCGTGCATGCCTTGGTGCGCCGCGCGCATCAACGCGCGATAACGCGCGCCCGCGCCGGGATTCGCTGCTCGGCGCTGGATCGTGCCGCGCGCAACCTCATTGCTCGGGCCGGGTTCGGAAATCGCTTTGATCATGGTCTGGGCCACGGTATCGGACTGATCATCCATGAGGGACCGGGTATCAATCCTCGCAATGAGGCGGTGCTGAAAACCGGGATGGTTGTTACCATCGAGCCGGGTGTATATTTTCCTGGCTGGGGCGGGGTCCGCATCGAGGACGATGTCCTCATCCGTCCACGGGGATGCACGGTGATCACACAGTCTCCTCGCGAATTGATTGAATTGTAAGGCGGGTTCCCGTCGGGTTTCCCGGCGAAGGGGGAGGCCATGAACGTTGAGAAGATTCGCAGTCTGATCCGACTGGTCGAGGAATCGAACATTGACTCCTTGGAGATCCGTCCCTTTCTGCGAACTGCAGTCCGGATCACGAAGAATCGCTCCGCCGCGCACAACGGATCCTCTCCAGGCGCCCCTTCGCAAATCGATCCCATGCCAACGAACCCACAGCCAACTGCGCCGACCAGGCTCCATACTCTCGCCGATGCACCGCAAAGCCACCTGATCCCGATTACGTCGCCGATGGTCGGCACGTTCTACCGTGCGCCCTCCCCGGGCACGCCGGCGTTTGTCGAGGCGGGGCAATCGATCAAGCCGGGCGATACGCTTTGTATCATCGAAGCGATGAAGCTGATGAACGAGATCGAGTCGGAGCACTCAGGACGAATCGTCAAGGTCTTGGTGGACAACGCCCAGCCGGTCGAGTTCGGACAGCCGCTGTTCCTGTTGGATCCGACCCCCGTGCCGTAACGGGCCCTCGACGAGTCCCTCGGGGGTGAGATTGACCCCTTTATCAACCTGCACGACACGCCGATAACTACCCTGTGGCATCGGAATATCTGCCCGTTTCCGGGCGGAGCAATTTTAAGCTGCGACCATCGGAGGATACGGCCGTGGAGTTCAAAGACCTTCTCAAGGAAATGTCGGCCCGCAAGGCCTCAGACATGCATGTTCGTGTGGGAGTGCGCCCCTGCCTTCGCATCGACGGGCATCTGACACCGATCGAAACGGACGTGCTGAACGAGGAAGCGGTCGAGCGGATGGTGGCCGAGGTGCTGACCGAGGACCAACTGCGCCGTTTCAACGCACGACATGAGATGGACCTCGCGCTAAGCGTGGCTAAGATGGGACGCTTCCGTCTCAACATCTTCCGTCAGCGAGGCACCTCCGGTATGGCTGTCCGCCTGGTGCACACCGATGTTCCGACGTTCGACGAGTTGAACCTGCCGGAAGTGGTCCGCAAGCTCTGCCAGCAGCGCCGCGGGCTGATCATCGTGACCGGCACGACCGGATCGGGCAAGTCGACGTCGCTCGCCGCGATGGTCGAGG
Organism: Candidatus Zixiibacteriota bacterium; assembly: GCA_036397555.1. Classification (NCBI taxonomy): domain Bacteria; kingdom Pseudomonadati; phylum Candidatus Zixiibacteriota; species Candidatus Zixiibacteriota bacterium. Next base: position 20,927 of record DASWIS010000031.1, read on the forward strand.
AGATCAATTCCACCCGCGCCGAAAATATCCTGACCGTCGAAGACCCGATCGAGTACATGTTCCGCGACAAGCAGAGCATCGTCTCGCAACGTGAGGTCGGCAGCGACACCGAGACATTTGCCGCCTCGCTCCGGCATGCGTTTCGTCAGGACCCCGATGTCATCTTCATCGGTGAGATTCGCGATCTGGAGACGATGTCGATCGCGTTGACCGCCGCCGACACGGGGCACCTGGTGATGACCACGCTGCACACCATGAACGCCATCGAGACCATATCTCGTATCATCTCGTTTTTCCCGCCCCACCAGCACCAGCAGGTACGTTTGCTGCTGTCGGGCACGTTGTCGGCGATCGTCTCTCAGCGGCTGCTGCCGCGTTGCGATGGGCCGGGACGCATTCCGGCGGTCGAGGTCATGATCGGCACCGCGGCGATCCGCGATGCCATCCTCGATCCGGATAAGACGTCGCTCATCCACGACCTGATCGAGAGCGGCAGTTCGCAGTACGGAATGCAATCATTCGATCAGTCGATCATGCGCTGGTATCGTCAGAATGTCATTTCCTACGAGTACGCGATCGCCAACGCCTCGAATCCCGACGATTTCGAGTTGCGTCTGCGCGGCATCACCGGCGCGGCCGACCGCGGCTGGCAGGAGTACGAGCAAGTCTCCGGCTGAGCCCACGAGCACACGCACGCGCTACTCCACGCACGGATCGCAAAACGCGACCGCCGGATTGGCCGAACGAAATGCCACGTCGACGAACTTGACGACGTCAAACACGTTAGTCACGCCGTCGCAATTCACATCAGTCTGTGCTCGGTTGCACTGAGGTCCGGGGTCGTTCTGCTCCGGTGACGACCGGAACGCTACATCGACCGACTTGACCACATCGAACACGTCCGCCCGGACCCCATCGCAGGATGGATCGCCATGGCAAACACAGACACACGGAACGGGAGGGGGCACGCAGTTGCCCGACGGATCACAGTTGACACAGCCGTTGCCGGGAAAGGCTCTGAATTGTTTTTGTCCGGTCTTGACATTGGAGAATTCCAGCACCCCATTCTGATCGAGGTCCAAATAATCCCACTGCCGATAGAGATTTCCGTAAGTGTCGAAGTCCCAGACACACGACTGCACGAAGCTGTCTGCGACCGGATCCCATTCCCAGACTTGAAACTCGGGGAAAAACTCCAGAACCATCTCGTCTAAGCCATCGCAGTCGATGTCCGCGGCGTAATTCTGGCTGGGCCCCCCCCACCCGGTCGATTGCTGAAAGAGTTTTACCTCCGCAAACTGATTATTACCTGTTGCTTGAAGCAGCGAGTGCGTGAACCCGAGATCCCCCCGAAAGCTTCCCAAGATTGCGCACGGCACACCACCGGGGAATGGGCGGCATACGGCCGCCCAGTGTCCGGCAACCTGCCCGGGAATCTGGCCGACGACAGCCAGAGTTGAATCCTGCCACTCCAATAGACCGTATCCCTCCCCATTCCCGTTGATGAACTCGACCCGTCCGTCGTTGTCGAAGTCGGCCGCCGCTACCGATCCGACGCTTCCCTGAGGGGCCGTTATGTCCGAGATGATCTCAAAGGTGTCGGCAATGGCGGAGAAGTCGATCACAACTGCTCGGGCGTTAAAGCCCCAATCGCTGGCCAGGGTGTACAGCTCAAGTGCAGAGTCCGAGTCCAGATCAATTGCCACCGGGTACATTTCGATGTTCATTCCGGGGAACACAAAGTGTCCCCTTGGCTGCCAATCCGGCGCCGAGAGGATGTCAAGGAAGCCGTTAAAGCCGTCACCTCTTTGAAGGATCAGTTCTATTTGACCGTCACCGTCCAGGTCCTCGGCCAGCAACACTTGCCCCCACGGTACGGCCAACGGCCGACTTGACAACGTGAGTGCAGAGTCGATTTGGTGAATTATGACTTGTTCATTAATCCAGGCTCCAATATAGATACTCGTCGTCTGCGAATCGTAATCGATGTGAACGGCGTAGCGCTCATCGGTCACAGCGAATTCTATTAGTGGCAGGCATGCGTCGCCCGCGGGCGGGTCAGTTGACAGAATCCCGGGAATCGGATATACCTCAACCTCTAGGACTGTGATAGGGTACTTACCGGCTGTGTCACTTGACGTACGAAGGGGGAACAAGACCGCAATACTGCACGTCAGACAGAGCGCCGTAATGATCCTCAGCTTGTTCGTGCTCTGCAATGCTACCGAGAATCTATACATCGCCACCGACCTTCAGATGAATGCAGCACGAATGAACTTGAGCAGCCGGCGGGCGGTCGCGCTCGCCGGCCGCATCGTGACCTCTACTCCTCGCACCAGAGTCGACTGCTCGATTGAGACCAACGGAACCGAGCAGCCCTCCCGCACTACTTACCGCATCAGCACCATTTTTTTTGATTGTGTGAGGCCTCCCGAGACTACACGGTATAGATATACGCCGGAAGTGACCTCACGTTCGCGGTCGTCAGTCCCATCCCAGACTACCTGATGCTGCCCGGCTGCTATCTCTCCGTCGACGAGCTCTCGCACACGCTGGCCGAGAATGTTGAACACCTCGACCCGCACGTGACCCGCTACCGGAAGTGAAAACCGGATCGTGGTGGCTGGGTTGAAGGGATTGGGATAGTTGGAACCGACACTGAATTCCTCGGGCAGAGCCGCGAGCGACTCCTCGACAAACTGAATCGCCCGCTTGCCCAGCGGGTCCTCCTCCAGCCACGGGGTATAATCGGTCTGGTAAAACAGCGATGAACTCGGCGGGTCGGCGCCCCACCAGTTCCCCTCCGCCTTCAAATCGCCGCCTCCAGGGCCAAACTGCATGCTGCTGTGATAGACGTAGTACACTTCCGATTCCGAGGTGATGGAATTGCCGCCGGGATCGGTCGGCGAGACTCCGAGATCGGACGTGCTGTTGCTCGAATAGAATCCCGTCTGGCCGTAATCCTGCAACCGCGAGTCACGCAGTACGACCTTGCCGCCGAGGGCGTAGACTCCATACGGCGTCCAGTTCTCGTTGTACTCCTCGCTGATGAACTCACAGCCGGTGAGATGCGTCTCGCCGCCGACCGTGTACAGGTGGGCGGTCGTGAAGAACCCCTGCACATCCGTGCTCGTGATCTCCAAGTCGTCGGGATTGGAGAGGTACAGCCCGTAACCGCCCGGTCCGAGGACTGTGCAACTGTCGATTGTGCCGGCCGAACCGGATGTTGCGATTCCGGTCTCGCAGTTCTCGATGTGGCAGCGACGAATGTCGGCGTCGCAGTTGACGAGCTGGATGCCGGTTCCCGCCGAGGCACCGGTCACCGTGTCATGAATCAGCACTGCTTCGGAGTAGAGCCGGAAACCGTTCAGTGAATTCTCAACGTGGACACTTTGAATCGTATCCGCTGCCGCTCCTTCTTCGTATGTCACGCCGACGACGGCATCGAGGATTCGAGCGCCCTCCCCCCAGTCGACTGACCCTCCCTCGGCCACGACGATACCGTACCAGCCGCCGGGCGTCTCCGATTCGGATAAGAAAGTCGGCCTCTTGTCATCTTCCCCTTCGAGGATAAGGTGTCCTTCTACGACCAATCTGATTGAATCGGCGTCGTCCGACGCCAGCACCTTGGCGCCCGGTCTGATGGTCACTGTATCACCGGCATCGATGGTCACATCGCCGGTCAGGAGTGTCGTCAGAGCCCACTCGGCATTGCCTGTCGTTGTGCCGCTGATGCCGGTCAGGGGATAATCGCCCAAGAACGCTTGATACACCCCGTAGTCGTACCCCTGCGGTCGTATTCGATTGTCCCACCAGACCGTGTACACCCGTTCGGCAGTAGCAGCAATTCCAAGGTAATCCCCAAGGTAGCGACTTGACTCACGGATCACACACGGCTCGAAAGAGACTTCACTCAGTCGATGGTTCGTGAAGCTTTCTCCGCCGTCCTCCGAACGTGCCAGCCAGACCTCAGTCATGTAATTGTCCGCATCGCTGCGGCAGTCATAAAACGCAACATTGACTCCGCCTGCGGGATCCACGGCGATCCACGGGAACCACTGGTCGCGCCCGTTTCCCTCAGAATCTGAATTGACTCTGGTCGGATTAGTCGTATCGCTCCAGGTCAAGCCGCCGTCTGTCGAAGAAATCATAAGGATGTCGGCATCTTTGTAACCGTTCGGTCCGGCTCCGTAACGGTCGTCGGCCCACACAAGGTAGATTGTTCCCTTTCCGCCGCCTGCCGTATCAACCGCCATCACTGGAAAGCTGTGGGCCCTGAATTCCTTCGGCGGCAGCGCGTCGTCGTCGGGGTATTCCCGTATGCCGTCAACGCCGATGATGCGGGTCGCCTCACCCCACGTAGCCCCGCCATCCAGTGAGCGATTGAATCCAATCGCCGTTTCGCTCGGAACGCCAGTGTACCAATTGTCGTAGATAGCCCAGGCGGCATACAGAGTGCCATCTGGTGCGACGACCAAATTCACACCCTGGCAAATTGTGCTAATCCCTCCGGAGTCGACCACTCCCTCGCTGATGCTTATCACGGTATCGGCTGGCTCCGGCCAGAGATCTATCGTCGTGCGGCTGAACGCGATGTTGCGGTGCGTGAAATTCGGATGCGCATTCAGGCTCGTCCACGCCACGTAGATGTTGCCTTCATACGAACCAGACGATTGATCAATCGCGAGGTGCGGCTTATCGGGATTGTAGTAGTTTGTCTCCAGGGTGTCCGTATCAGTAACCCATGTGGCACCGCCGGTCGTCGACTTCCTCATGAATAAATTCCAGTAGAAGCCGGTGTAGCTCATGTAGACGAAATACGCGTTCCCCTCCGCGTCAAAAGCTACCGCGGGGTCCGTCCCTCCCGTGAGCATTCCGGCAAGCGTATCAGACCCATCCCACTGAGTTCCTGCGGTCGTCGAGTAGTAGTAGCCCTGCTTCAACTGGTATGGCGAAATCGTCAAGACGTTAGACCCTATCAACATCCTGTCCGCGTCCGCGGGGCTGAATGCGAGGGAGAGCTCCGACTGCATGGAGTTGTTGTTTGGGTGAACTCGCAGGTTTGAATAATTCGAGCGGACCACCTGGGCGGGTCCGCAGGCCGGGAACGCCTCCGTGGTGGTATCCAGCCCCCAGGTGCTCGCGGCAGTTTCAACTTCCTGACCATCCGCGCGGGATTGCTCCGGGTTGAACAGCGCAATCAAAAGTACGAGTGCAATGGCTACTGCGGGGGGGGGGGGGCGCAATCCGAGCGTCCCAACGCTCCACTTCCGTGTCCCGTGACTCATGCTTCCTCCTCTCCCTGCCCTTTTGGCGTCTGCCTCTAAGATCGGGCCAGAATAATCCTTGTCAAGCCCCCGCCGTCAGAATCTCTAAGTTTTGACAATCGCCAGCGCGCAGCATAACCCGACCCAGCTCCGATCTCGACATCGTGATGTCGGCCAAGCGCCCTGTCCTTAAGGTGCGTCCTGATCATGACTTTGAGGGTTCGCTTGGCCCGTTCGCCCGGCCATTTTAGTTTGATCCGGGCACTGGCGGTGATTATAAATCCCGCCAACTACGGTCGGGCCGGCACGGCGCGCCGGTCCGGGAGGAGGTCAACGCGATGGAAATCTGCGAGTATTGCGGCGAAGAAGTCGTCGTCGCGCCGTATCATCACCGCGGCCACACGTACTGCTCAAAGAGCTGTGCGGAAGAGCATGCGATGGAGTTATCGGCGTCAGGCGATGACGACGACGATGAGCCGTTTGATGACGATGATGATATGACCTAAGCCGAGTCCAACTCGATCGGTGCTCGCGTTCCGGACGCGGCAACACATACATGTTCAAGAAAATCCTGATCGCCAACCGTGGCGAAATCGCCCTGCGCATTATCCGCGCCTGCCGTGAGATGGGCATCCAGACTGTCGCCATCTATTCGGAAGCGGATCGTTCGTCCCTTCACGTGCGTTTTGCCGACGAGGACATTTGCATCGGTCCTCCCCAGGCGGCGCAGTCGTACCTCGACCCCAAACGGATCGTGGCGGCTGCCGAGGTAACCGGCGCCGACGCAATTCATCCCGGCTACGGATTCCTGGCGGAGAATGCCGATTTCGCCGACATCTGCCAGGAGTGCGGCATCACGTTCATCGGCCCGATGCCGAATTCGATTCGGCTGATGGGGGACAAGGCGGTTGCGCGCCGCACGATGCTCGCGGCCGGTGTGCCGGTCCTGCCCGGTTCCGATGGACCGGTCGAAGACCCGGCCGAGGCCGGACGAATTGCAGCCGCCATCGGGTTTCCATTGATCATCAAAGCGGCCGGCGGTGGCGGCGGCCGCGGGATGCGCATCTGCCGTGACCCGGCAGGCCTCCAGCGCCTGATTGCCGCGGCCTCGCAGGAGGCCCAGGCGGCATTCAACAACGGCGCCGTTTATATTGAAAAGTATCTGGAATCACCGCGTCACGTCGAGTTTCAGATCGTCGGCGATTCTTTCGGAGATGTCATCCACCTGGGAGAACGCGACTGCACGATCCAGAGGCGCCACCAAAAGCTGATCGAAGAGTCGCCGTCGCCCGCTCTCAATGAGGCCACGCGTGCACGGATGGGGGCGGCCGCGATTCTGGCCGCCGATGCCACTGCATATCGCTCCGCCGGTACTGTCGAGTTCCTCCTGGACAGCGACGGCGAATATTACTTCATGGAGATGAACACCCGCATCCAGGTCGAGCACCCGGTCACCGAGGAGCAGACTGATATCGACCTGGTCAAACTGCAGATCCTGGTGGCGGCCGGTGAGCATTTGGGCATCGCGCAGTCGGATGTCCGCGCCACGGGACACACGATCGAAGCCCGAATCAATGCGGAAGACCCCGATGCCGGTTTCCGGCCCTCGCCGGGGACGATCTCGGCCTTCCATGTGCCCGGCGGGCATGGAGTGCGAGTCGACACCCATGCCTACGCGCCCTACGCGATTCCGCCGTATTATGACTCCCTGCTGGCCAAGTTGCTCGTTCATGGTAAAGATCGCGACGAAGCGATCGTGCGCATGTTGCGCGCGTTGGATGAGTTTATCATCGAGGGAATCGCCACGACCATTCCCTTTCACCGAAAGGTGATCGATTCGGCGGAATTCCGTTCCGGACGATTCGACACAACCTTCGTGGAACGGCACTTTGCCGCGGCACGAGAGCAAGCCCAGCCGGTCTCTGAGCCGCTTCCCGTGTAGTCATCCGCCCGGAAGATTTCCGTCACATTCTCACTGCAAGCACTTGCACGCGGCCGGGGCATTTCGGTTATTTTGCGGCCTGTTCTTACACCCGGGAGGCACCGTGACGCTGATCAAAGACAACTTGCGATACACCAAAGAACACGAATGGATTCTCATCGAGGGTGAAGTCGGGACTGTCGGGATCACCGACTTTGCGCAGGGGGAGCTGGGTGATGTCGTCTACCTTGAATTGCCCGAGGTCGGCGCCCCGGTCACGTTCGGCGAGTCATTCGGCACGATCGAGGCGGTCAAAGCCGTCGCCGAACTCTACGCCCCGGTTACGGGTACGATTACTGAGGTGAATACAGCCCTCTCAAACCAGGCGGCGCTCGTCAACTCCGACTGCTATGGAGCGGGTTGGATGGTCAAAATCAAGCTGTCGCATCCATCCGAAGTCGACGGGCTGTTGTCTCCGAAGGACTATGAGCAACTGACGGCGTAGCGGAGTATCGACCGACGAATCGCATGTCGTACACCCCACACACGGACGAGTCGCGCCGACGGATGCTCCATACTGTTGGTGTGGCGTCATTCGAGGAATTGCTCGCCGCCGTTCCCGAACCAGTGCGTCTGCGCGCGCCACTCGACATTGCCGATCCCCTGGCCGAGTCGGAGGTGGAGAGGATGGCGGAGACGCTGGCGGCCCGCAATGCGGTCACCCCCGCGGTGCTGTCGTTCCTCGGCGGGGGGATATACGATCATCATGTTCCGGCGGCCGTCGATCATGTCGCGTCTCGTTCCGAGTATTACACCGCCTACACGCCGTATCAAGCCGAGGTCGCGCAGGGGACGCTGCAGGTCACGTACGAATACCAGTCGATGATCCGTCGTCTCACCGCAATGGACACCGCCCAGGCATCCCTTTACGACGGCGGTTCCGCGGTCGCCGAAGCGGCCTTGATGGCGATGGCGCACACGGGACAGCGCGGTGTGGTGTTCGCCGGGGCGCTTAATCCGCGCTACCGCAGCGTGGTCGAGACCTATCTGACCGCACAGTCCGTCGAGATGAAATCGGCAATCGCCGACGACGGTCGCTGTGATTTCGGATTGCTCAACGACGCAGTCGGCCCCGACACGTCTTGCGTCATCATGCAGTCGCCGAATTACTTTGGGATGATCGACGACTGGGCGCGGGCATCCGAAGTCGCGCACGGCCACGGGGCGCTGATGATCGCGGTATTCCATCCGATTTCGTTGGGCCAATTGAAGCCGCCGGGAGAATGCGGCGCAGATATTGCGGTCGGCGAAGGGCAGATGCTCGGCAATCCCCCGTCGTTCGGCGGGCCGCTGTTGGGCCTGTTTGCGACGCGACGCGAGTTCATTCGGCGCATTCCGGGACGGCTCGTCGGGCGGACGGTCGATGCGCGCGGGGCGACGGCCTATGTCATGACGTTGCGCACGCGGGAGCAGGACATCCGTCGGGAGAAGGCCACATCGAATATCTGCACGGCACAGGCGCTGTTGGCCACGCGAGCGGCCATCACGATGGCGCTGTTGGGGAAAGTCGGTATCACGAAGCTGGCCACAACCTGCAGCGAACGCGCCCACTATCTGGCGTCGCACATCGACGCCATCGAAAGTTTCCGGGTTCCGTTCGGGGCCGACTTCTTCAATGAGTTTGTCGTCGAATCCGATCGTCCCGCGCGCGATGTGCTGATGTCATTGCGAAAACGGGGAATTCAGGCCGGCATTGAACTCGGCGGGCGCTTCCCGGGATTCGAACGGCGTTTTCTGGTCTGTGTCTCCGAGAAACATACCAGGGCGGATCTGGATCGCTTCGTCTCGGAACTGTCGCAGATGTCGGCGCATCCCGGCGCACGCGTCGGACGCGCCCAATCGAGTCATAATGTCTGACCATTGCCGATTAACGTTTGCGCGACTTTGCACTCTGGTGTCCTGCGTCTGCGTGGCGGCTGCGTTTACCGCATCGCCGGCGCCGGCACAAGATGACACTGCGCGGACGGTACCCACAGCGATCGCGTGGTACCATTCACTGGACCAGGCGCAGGCGGAAGCACGCAAGTCCAGGCGCGATATCGCCGTCGTCTTCTACACGAACTGGTGCCGTTGGTGCGATTCTCTCTCAGCGACGACGCTGATCGACCCCGGCCTTCTCGGGTTGCAGTCCCGAATCGTGTTCGCGCGCGTCAATGCCGAATCCGATACGGCGGCGGCCGCGAAGTTTGCCGTTCGCCGCTACCCGACGATCGTGATCCTCACCAAAGATGGTCTGGAAACGGATCGTGTGATCGGGTACGAATCGCCCGAGGAGTTTGTCCAATCGATCGATGACGCGCTGGCCGGCCGCGGCACGCTGGCGGCATTGGAAGATCTCCAGAAGAAGAACTCGCGGGAGCAGAAGTATGCCGTGATGGTCGCCCAAAAGAAAATGGACCGTGGGCTCTTTGAGGAAACGCGTGACCTGTTGCAGCGAGTGCTCCAGCATGAAGCGCGCGATCCCACTGCCGCCTCAGAAGACGCGCTCCGCCTGTCGGCGTTGCTGGCACGTGAAACCGGCAACTGGTACAGAGCGGCCGAGGCGTTTCGCCGCCTGCTCAAGGAGTTCCCGAAGACCGCATACAAGCAGGAAGCCGAGCTCTACATCCCCTGGCTGTATGTCCAGGCGGGCGACACGACATCGGCCCTGCGCCATTACGCCGCCTATCTGGACTCTTACGGCGAATCCGGGGACGGCGAGTGGGTCAAAGAGCAGCTATCCCGGCTAAAGCCACCCGACGGAGCGCCATCGTCGTCGTCGACCGACTGACAGTTCCGTGAGAAAGACATCCATATGGAACGACTGAAGGGCACAACGATCTTTGACTTATCGCAGACAGGGGCGCGCGGTGTTGCCGTCGCCGAAGGCGCCGTGCCGTCCGACCCGCGTTGGCACATTCGAACCTCACTACAGCGCCGTGAGCCGCCGGACTGGCCCGAAGTCGCCGAGCCCGATGTCGTGCGACACTATACGCGCTTGTCGACTTACAATCACCACCTCGACAAGAACACCTACCCGTTGGGTTCCTGTACGATGAAGTACAACCCCAAGATCAACGACCGCGCGGCGGCGTTGCCGGGATTTTCGCGTCTGCATCCCGAAGTGACCGATGCCGACTGCCAGGGCGCGTTGCAGTTGATCTGGGAGTTGGCGCGCGATCTGGCGGTCATCACCGGAATGCACGAAATGCGACTACAGCCGTCCGCCGGGGCGCAGGGCGAAATGGTGGGGTTGCTGATGGCGCGGGCCTATCATCGCAAGCGCAGTGGGGACCGGACGAAGGTCCTGATTCCCGATTCCGCGCACGGCACCAATCCTGCCTCGGTGACGCTGGCGGGGTTCGAGACTGTCGCAATCAAATCGAACAAACAGGGTCTGGTCGACCCCGAGGCATTGGATCACGCGCTCGATGAGAGCGTCGCCTGCCTGATGCTGACCAATCCGAATACGCTGGGACTGTTCGAGAAGGAAATTGTCCGCATCGCCGCAATGTGCCACGACAAGGGCGCGCTTCTGTACAACGATGGCGCCAACACCAATGCGCTGCTGGGCATTGCGCGTGCCGGCGACATGGGGTTCGACGTGCTCCACCTGAACCTGCACAAGACATTCTCCACCCCCCATGGCGGCGGCGGTCCCGGCGCCGCGGCTGTCGGCGCAAACGCTGCACTCGCGCCCTTTCTGCCCGGCTCACCGATTCGCAGAGTCTCCGGTGACGACGGCGCAGAGCACTACGTGCGATCGGCGCCCGGCCCCGATGCGATCGGCTCGGTTCATCCGTTCTTCGGCAACTTCGGGTTGCTCGTGCGCGCATATGTATACATCCGCACGCTGGGCGCTGCCGGACTGGCGCAGGCCTCGCGCGATGCCATCCTGGCGGCGAACTATCTGCGCGCGCGGATCAAGGACGCGTACGATGTCCCCCACGCGGGCCCGTGCATGCATGAGTTTGTCGCATCGGCCGTTCGACAGAAGGCCCAGGGGGTGCGCGCCGGACAGATCGCCAAGCGGCTGCTGGACTTCGGTGTCCATGCCCCCACGGTCTATTTCCCGCTGATCGTGCCGGAGGCATTGATGATCGAACCGACTGAGACCGAAAGTCTCGCACGTCTCGATGCCTATGCCGATGCCCTTCTGCAGATCGCCCACGAGGTCGAGCACGATCCGGAATTGGTCAACAGCGCTCCCCACGAGACACCGTTCCTGCGCATCGACGAAGCCCGGGCCGCGCGCGATCTCGACGTCGGATAGCGACGCGATGCAGCGGAGCCCCGTATCCCTTCTCGTTGACTCTTCAATTCGCCGGGCCCTATGTCGCGGGCGGATCAGTCACCGCATGAGTTGGTCACTGGACAAGGTGTCGGTTTGGTACGAGACGCCCGACGGTGTTGTTCGCGCACTTGACGAGGTGTCCCTGAGTGTCAGGGCCGGAGAACGCGTTGCCATTACCGGCGGCAACGGTTCGGGAAAGTCCACGCTCGGTCTCTGCCTTGCGGGGTTGATTTCACCGTCATGTGGACACGTCCGCTCATCGTCACCGGCGGCGGTTGTCTTCCAATCCCCCGATGACAACCTGATTGCGGCCACACCGGGAGACGAAATCGCGCTCACGCTCGAGCACCGATTTGGAAGTGACGTCACCGAGAGCGCGGTGAAGCAATGCCTTGCTCGATTCGGATTGTCACACTTGGGCACGCGCCCGATGGAACGGCTTTCCGGAGGCGAGCGTCAGGTGATCGCCCTCGCCTGCGCGCTCACAGCGGGACGAGACCTGCTGGTTCTGGATGAGCCGACGGCGCACTTGGACCCGCCTGCCCGGCGGTCGATTCTTGAGGCGCTGATCCACATGCCGTCCGACTCGAGCCGTGGCGTCGCGCGCGTTCTGATCACGCAATACGAAAATGAGGTTCGACAGTGCGAACGTGTAATTCATCTGGGCGCGGGGCGCGTCCTCTATGACGGCCATCCGGACGGTTGGTCGGGATTGGAGTCTGAGTACGGCCACGGCGATGTGCCCGATGATATGCCCCTCAGGACAGGAAGGGAAATCCTGCAGACGGTCGGCCTGTCTCAGTTGGACAGTCCCGGATGGCCGCTGCCGGCATCGGCGCTGGCTGACATCCACGTATCGATCCGACAAGGCGAAGCCATCGCGATCTGCGGTCCCATCGGATCGGGGAAGACCACGTTCGCATACCACTTGGCAGGGTTGATAGCGAAGTTTGCCGGCCGCATCGAGCGGTTTTCGTTTTCCGGACGGCGCGACTTCCTCCCGGTTGTCATGATTCAGTTCCCGGAACGCCAGTTATTCTGCCCGACGGTCGACGAGGACATCGCGTTCGGTCTCAGACGGCGCGGTTACTCGGGCGCGGACATTCAATCCACGACACTGCGCGTCATGTCGCACTTCGGATTGCCGATGGCGACTTTTGCGCAACGTTCTCCGTTTTCGCTGTCCGGAGGGCAGAAGCGCCGCGCCGCGTTGGCGTGCCTGTCGGCTCTGCCGGCCGATCTGTATATCCTCGATGAACCGAACGCATCCTTGGATGGCGAGGGCTACGCCTCGCTGTCGGGACAATGCCGTCGCTGGCTCAACGACGAAAAGAGCTTCATTCTGATCTCTCACGATTTGGCTTTTCTTCGCGCCCTGACACGACGGGTTTGGGTGCTCGACCGCGGCCGCATCCTTTTCGATGGGAGTTGGGCAGAATTGGATCGATCACCGCAGGTCCTTGAATCCATTGGGTTTCGCTGACTCGGCTCCGATGCGCGCTGCGTTGAATCAGGTGGAATTGACACGGCGCGAGAGTGTATAATGCGATGTACCTTTAATCCGGTTCGGTGAGACCGGAAAGGATGCCGCTGATCGTCATTCATCTACGACAGAGTCCTCTCAAGCCGACTTGGTTGATGTCCCGTCACGTGGGCTTTTCGCTCAACAGGAATACCGCGTGACAGCCGAGTTGACCGCGGTTCGCCCGGTGATGGATGCGGCGTCGATCCGACGCGGCATCGAACGCATTGCGCACGAGATTCTGGAAACCAACGGCGGCGTCAACAACCTCGTTCTGATCGGTATCCGCACGCGCGGCGCCTATCTCGCCGACCGCATCGGCGCGGTCATCGAGCGTGTCGAGGAGGAATCGGTGCCCGTCGGGTATCTCGACATCTCGTTTTATCGCGACGATGTCCGTGGAACCCTCGCGGCCCCCGTCGTGCAGAAGACCGAAATCCTCTTTAATGTCGACGGGCGGGTCGTTGTTCTGGTCGACGATGTGCTCTTCACCGGCCGCACCATTCGCGCGGCCCTCGATGCCCTGATGGATTTGGGACGTCCCCTGGCAATCCGGCTGGCAGTGCTGATCGACCGCGGGCACCGCGAGTTGCCGATACGCGCCGATTATGTCGGCAAGAACATTCCGACTTCGCGCAAGGAGCAGGTGGTCGTCCAGCTTCAGGAGAAAGACGGCGCCGATGGTGTCACGGTCGGGCGACTGACCGCGCCGCGTATCAGGGGGAAAAGTCAAGCGACCCTGGAGTTCGATTCGGACGCGGAATAGTTGCGGACTTCCAATACACGCAGTCCTGGGAATACAATCAGATGGTCGTGACAAACAGACCGAAGCGCCGCGCCAGGGCCGACGTGGCCCAGCCGGTCGAAACGATCGACAGCCCGCCGCCTGTCGATTCCTCGCGCCGCGCCGGCACGCTCCAAATCAAACACCTGCTCGGATTGGAGGGAGTGTGCCGCGAGGATTTGGAGCTGATCCTGACCACGTCCGAGTCCTTCAAGGGCGTGCTGGATCGTCCGGTCAAGAAAGTGCCCCCGTTGCGCGGACAGACAGTCGTCAACCTGTTCTACGAGCCGTCGACGCGAACGCGCATCTCATTTGAGCTCGCCGAGAAACGGTTGTCGGCCGACGTGGTCAACTTCGCCGCCTCGACATCGTCGGTTGCCAAGGGCGAATCGCTCCGCGATACGGTCAACAACATCCTCGCGATGAAGACCGACGTCGTCGTGATTCGGCATCCGTCTCCCGGCACACCGCACTTCCTGGCGCGCACAACCAACGCCATCGTGCTCAATGCCGGCGACGGCGCCCATGAGCATCCCACACAGGGACTGCTCGATATCTACACGCTCTGGGAGCGTTGGGGGAGTCTGGCCGGAAAGCGCGTGCTGATTGTCGGCGACATCCTGCATTCGCGAGTGGCGCGATCGAATATCTGGGGATTGATGACAATGGGCGCCGAAGTCGCGGTCTGTGGCCCGGCGACCCTGACTCCGAAGGAATTCGCCGAGCTGGGCGTATCGGTTTACACGAATCTCGACCGCGCGCTCGAATACGGCTTTGACGCGATTAATGTTCTCCGCATCCAAAGTGAACGCCAAAAGAGCGACTTTCTTCCGACACTGCGAGAGTACTCGCGTCTGTTCGGCGTCAATGCCGCACGCGCGTCACGATTGCGTGACGGCGGCCTCATCATGCACCCGGGGCCGATGAACCGTGGCGTCGAGATTACATCGGAAGTCGCCGACAGTCCGATTTCGGTAATCCTCGACCAGGTGACCAACGGTCTGGCCGTGCGCATGGCGGTGTTGTACCTGCTGTGTGGCGGCCAGGCGCCGGAGAATAATCCCGGAGCGAGCGCATGAGGAGATCGCAATCACCGCGCACGCGGCTCATCTTCGGTGGGCGCGTCATCGATCCCGCGTCAGGGCATGACGGTGCCGCCGATGTGTTGATCGCAGCGGACGGGACAGTCGCCGGGATCCATCCAAAATCGTCCGACAACTACAGCTCGATCCCCGACGCCGAGCGCATCGATGCGAGCGGGATGATCGTCGCGCCCGGCTTCGTCGATTTGCACGTGCATCTGCGCGAACCGGGGCGCGAAGATGAAGAGACCGTCGCCAGCGGCTCCGCCGCCGGTGTACGGGGCGGGTTCACTACCGTCTGCTGTATGCCGAATACCGAACCGGCGATCGCCGATCAGGAAACTGTCCGATTCGTCCTGCATCGCGCGGAGGAAGCGCCCGGACGGGTCCATCCGATCGGCGCCATCACCCGTGAACGACAGGGTCACTCGCTGGCCGAGATCGCCGAGATGGTCGATGCCGGCGCCATTGCCTTCTCCGACGACGGTTCCCCGGTGGCGTCGGCCGGGCTGTTGCGGCGTGCGATGGAGTACTCACGGATGTTTGACGTGCCCATCGCGTCACATTGCGAAACACCCGATTTGTCCGGCGACGGTGTGATGCACGAGGGCGTCGTGTCGATGAAGCTGGGTCTGCGCGGCATACCGGCGATTTCCGAGGAAATCTGCGTGGCCCGTGACATCGCGCTGGCACGCGTCACCGGAGCGCACTTGCACGTCTGTCATGTGTCCACCGAAGGGTCGGTTGAAATCATCCGCAAAGCCAAACAGTCGGGAGTCCGCGTAACGGCCGAGGTCACCCCGCATCATCTGACATTGACCGATGATCTCATTGCCCGGCAATTCGATCCGCTGCTGAAAGTCAACCCGCCGCTGCGGACCGCGCGCGACGTCGAAGCATGCCGCGCGGGATTGGCCGATGGCACTTTGGATTGCATCGCCACCGATCATGCCCCGCACGCCGAGCAGGAAAAGGACGGCGAATTCGATCTGGCGCCGTTCGGCATGATCGGCCTGGAGACTGCGCTCGGAGTTTCTGTTCGGGCCATGGTGGAATCGAAGCTGCTGGATTGGAGCGGTCTGATCGATCGACTCACGCGCCGTCCCGCCGAGGTCTTCGGCATCGAAGCCGGCACGCTGCAAAAGGGGCGTGCCGCCGATGTGGTCATACTCGATCCGCGGGCCAAGTGGACAGTGACGCCCGATACACTGATTTCGCGCTCGAAAAACTCGCCGTTCTTTGGCTGGGAGATAACCGGCACAACCGTCGCGACTGTCGTGGGCGGGCATCTGGTCTATTCGGCGAATGGACACAATGGATACCCTTAAAACTCGAGCAAATGCATCGGCTGCGCCCGCGACGAGCCCCCGCGTGCCGTTCCTCGATCTGAAGGCGCAGTATGCCTCGATCAAGCACGAGGTCGACGCGGCCATTTCATCTGTCATCAACGATTCCGCGTTCATCCTCGGGCGGGCGGTGGCCGAGTTCGAAACGGACTTCGCGCAATATTGCGGCGTTCAACACTGTGTCGCGGTCAATTCCGGCACATCGGCCATTCATCTGGCACTGCTGGCGGCGGGTGTCGGACCCGGCGATGAGGTCATCGCGCCGGCCAACACCTTTATTGCGACTTGCGCTCCCATCGTGTATTGCGGGGCAACTCCGGTCTTAGTCGATGTCGACCCGGCAACATACAACATCGATCCCGAACTCGTGAAGACGGCATTGACTCGGCGAACCAAGGTCATTATGCCCGTGCATCTCTACGGTCGTCCCGCGCCGATCGAGGAATTGCGCGCGATAGCCCAGGAGGCCGGTGCTGTCATGATTGAAGACGCCTGTCAGGCGCACGGCGCAATGTACAAGAATCGCCGTGTCGGGCAATTCGGCGACGCGGCGTGCTTTTCGTTCTATCCCGGTAAGAATCTCGGCGCATACGGCGAAGGCGGCGCGATCGTGACCAACAATGCCGGCTGGGCGGACAAGCTGCGACTCTGGCGCGATCATGGCTCCAGCCGCAAGTACCATCATGATCTGTTGGGGTACAATTATCGCCTCGAGGGAATCCAGGGCGCGGTGCTGGGCGTCAAGCTACGGCATCTGGACGATTGGAATTCTACACGCCGGGAGCGCGCCTCGCGGTATCGTCGGTTGCTGCAAGGGGCCAATCTCGACTTGCCGCCCGAAGACAACGACGCACAATCGGTCTATCATCTCTTCGTCGTGCAGGTCGACGAGCGGGATCGTTTTCAGCACGACCTGAAAGCGGCCGGCATCGACACCCTGATTCACTACCCGATACCCGTTCACAAGCAGCCGGCGTTTGCCGCGATGAACCAACTGAACTTCCCGGTGACCGAGCGATTGGCCGCCCGCATTGTCTCGCTCCCGATCTATCCGGAACTGACCAACGCACAGCAGGACCATGTCGCGGCTGTAGCGCGCGCCTCCGCTGCCCAAACGATGAACGAAATCAATCGATGAACACAGAATCAGCTCAGGACGAGAGTACCGCCGTTGCAGGGACCGACAATCGCGGGTCCGCCTCCGGCTGGATTCGCATGGCGGAGCGGCGCTCTGTTCGCATCGCACTGATGCTGATGGTGGCACTGTTGGCGATTGGGATCCGCTTTGTTCATATCGGCGCCGATCCTCCACCGAACCTGTCGTGGAGCCAGGATGTTCTGACCGACCCGCCGCAGTACTCCTGTTACGCACGTGATGCCGTCGTATTCGGGGATTGGAACCCGCTCAAAGACGACAAGCAAGTGTTCTTTCTGAAAAACGTTACCGGACTGCTCTGCTATGCGGCTTTCCTTGTCGCGGGACCGAGCATCGCTTCCGCGAACGCCACGGCCGCGATCCTCAGTCTGCTGACGATTCTGTTTCTGGCCTGGGGAACGGCGCGTGCTTTCGGATGGTGGGCGGGATTTGCGGCGGCGACTTTGCTCGCCAGCGACTTCGTCTTCGTCGGGTATGGGCGACAGCCGTTTCTGGAGGTCGCGTCCAACGCGACGCTGGCGTTTGCGTTTTGGGCCATTATCTCATCGCGGTCGCGGTCGCGGTGGTGGCTGCTGGCGGTTGCGGGATTCGTCGCGGGCGCCGGGACGTTTTTTGGGAAGGTCACTGCGCTTCATGCGTTTCCACCGTTCCTGCTGGCCGCGTCGATTGTCGCTGCGCAATCGCACGGCGAAAGCGCCCCCAGACGCTGGGCGGGCCCGATCAGCTTCGCCGGTGCATTCGCACTGGTTGGATTACTCTGGTATCTCTTTGCCTATCGCGTTGCCTCTGCCGAAGTGTTTGCGTATCTCCGGGAGCAATCGAGCTCGCTGTATGGCTTGCCGCTGGGATTCATGTCGGTGGCAGGGTTCGTCGGAACGTGGTACAGCTTTGGATACGACACGGGCATCTTCACGCACAATCTCGTCATCGGCGTAGCCGGATTCGTCGCGATGGCCGGCATGATGATTTCGGAGGCGCATGTCGCCTCGTGGAGGGCGCTCTGCCAGCGCGTCTCGCCCGCCGTCGTGCTCGTTGTCGGGTGGTTTCTGTGCGCCTATGCCGCATTCTCGCCGTTCAACTACCGCCCCGTTCGGTACCAGGTCGTTCTGCTGCTGCCGCTCGCCGCCGCCGCCGGGTGGTTGATCGAAAGGATGACTCGCACGCGCACCCGTGAAGCGATCACCGATCGGGTCTCGTGGTGGGTGCTGGTTCCGCTCACCATCGTGCTTTCGACTGCGTTCCAGCAGTTTGTGGCCCCCTGGACTTTCGCGTCGCGCGAATCGCTCTATTCGGACTCCACGTTCACGGTGTCGTATTTTGCCGGCTTGGCGATTGGAGCACTGGTCATCCTCGTGGCCAATCGAACGGCGTCATTACCCCGGGACTGGCCGCGTGTAAAACCGTGGTTTGCGGCGGCCGCGGCTGCAATCCTGTTGTATTCGGCTGTGGACCAGTCGCGATATTTTGCGCAATGGTGGAAACGACCATCATACGCCATTCAAGCGATCGGGGAGGACCTTGCCAAAGTTGTCGGGCCGGGGGCGGCCATTACGGGCGGCTGGGCGCCGACACTGCGACAAGGAGACGCGCCCATACGTTGCCTGGTTCATATGTTTGCGCTGCAGGAGCCCGAGGGGTTTTTTGAGCGGATGCCGATCACCCATGTTGTCATTGAGGATAAGCTCGACAGCGCCTTTCCCGATGAGTACCCGGATCTGGCCTTCAACTCCGAGGTCGTGGCCGTCTACTCCGTTCGTGATCTGCGCATTATCGTGCTGCGCGTCGCGGGACTCACGGGCAATCCTGAGGCAGATGCGTACCAATTGACGCCCTTCGAGCGAATGAAACACAACTTGCCTTCAGTGCCGCAGGATTCATTGTTCCTCCACGTGAGCCGGTTTGTCGCCGACTCCGCGTCACACTATACCGGCTGGGCGTACCTGGCGGATCTGTACGCACGGGTCGACAGCATCGATGCGGCATTGAACGCGTACGAGCACGCTCTCGAATTCGCTCCCGACGATTATGTGTTGCTGGCAGAATACGGACACACATCGTGGCTGAAATACCGCACCGATGGCGGCCCGCCCGACCGCGAGAGGGCGGTCCGTCTTTTCCATCGGGCGCTGGACCACAGTCCGAACAATACACTGATTCACCAATGGTTGCAGCAGGCCCAACAGTGATGAATGAGTCCCAACAGCGCGACTGGCGCCCGGATGTGTCCATTGTTGTGCCGGCGCACAACGAAGAGAGTAATGTCGGCATCCTGCTGGATCAATTCGGTGAGCTATCGCAAAAGGCGAGATTCAGCCTGGAAGTCGTGATGGTCGATGATGGCTCGACCGACCAGACCATGCCGCGCCTGGTCGATGCACAGCGCAAGTATCGCTTCGTGCGCATCATCTCGCTCCCCTATCGACGCGGCCTGACGGAAGCGTTGCGCGCCGGGTTCTCGGTGGCGCGCGGCACGATTGTCGTATTCTATCCCGCCGATCGGCAGTTTCACCCCGCCGATATTCCGCGCTTGGTGGAAAAAGTGCGATCCGGGTATGATCTCGTCACCGGCCGCAAGATCGGTCAGTACAGCAAGCGATTCGTTTCCAGCTTTTACAATCGGCTCTCGCGCTGGCTGTTTCCGTCGATTCAGGTGTCCGATCTGAACTCCGTCAAGGCATTCCGGAGGGAGCTGATCGACGTATTCGATTATCGCCACGACTGGCATCGGTTCTGGGTGGCGATCGCCTCCGAACTGGGGTTCCGGATCGGGGAGGTCGATGTCACGTTGTATGACCGTCCGTCGGGTCGCTCCAAGTTCGGTTTCTGGCGGATTCCCGCCGGCGTACTCGATTTGCTCGCCGTCAAATTCCAGTATCACACGATGCGACGTCCGCTGTGGTATTTCGGGCTGACCGGCAGCATGATGCTGACATTGTCGTTTCTGGTGGGATTGGTGGCGCTTTACAACCGCTTCGTGCTGCAGTCGGGCAACCGTGCGCTGGCGTTGTTGGTTATGGCCCTGGGATTGGCCGGCATCATGCTGTTTGCGCTGGGCTTTCTGGCGGAGGCAATCTCCGGAATTCGGCAACAAGTCGAGGCGCTGCGCAGCACGCCGAAGTATCAGGTCTTCAAGCCCCCGACGGCCGACGGGCGCCCCGGACGCAGCGATCGACCACCGCGAGATTCGCGGGGCGCCCCCGATCGCCGACGTCCGCACGACACGCGACAAACCGGCCGAGCACCACAACGCTCTCGACCCCCGTCGGAGCAGCGCGCCGCCAACGACCGTGCCGCACCGGCAGTCGTTAAGCCGGATGAGCCCCAGGCAGCGTCAAGCGCGGTTTCGCCGTCTCCCTCGTTGGATCGTCCTGAACGCGCGCGCGCGGGAGAAGATGCGCGAGAACGCGAGGGCCCGGCTTCACGCACGGTCGATTCGGCGCGGCCGCGCAACGACGAATCAGCGCTCGCACCCGACGATTCGATCCAAACCGGCGGCAATCTGTATGGCCGTCGACGCCGTTGAGCGGTGATGTGGCCAGCAGCGGCGATCGCCTGGACGTCCTCTATCTGACACACAACTATCCACGCCATTCCGGCGACTTCGCCGGACGATTTGTTGCGCGGCTGGCGCAGCTTGTCGCTGCACGCGGTTTGCGCGTCGGCGTTCTGGCCCCGCATCATGCCGGGGCTTCCGAAGAGGAGATTAGTGAAGGAATCCCGGTCTGGCGTTTCCGTTACGGTTCCGATGAATCCGAACAGATCGCATACCGCGGCGATTTCCGGGGCATGTCGCTGACCGGCCCACGCGGGGTGTGGGCGCACGCGCGGTTCATTCGTGCCTTCCGGCGCGCCGCGTCGACTCTCATCGCGCGGACCGATCCCCGTCTGCTGCACGCGCATTGGTGGATTCCCGGTGGGTGGGTCGCTCGCACGTGTGCCGGTCGCATTCCGTATCTGGTGACAACCCACGGTACCGATGTGCGGCTCCTTGCATCCCGTCGATGGCTTCGGCCCCTGGCAGGGAAGGTCTTTGCAAGTGCATCGCGCGTGACCACTGTGTCGACGTGGCTCGGCGGTGTCTTGCGCTCGCACGTCGGCATCCCTCAGTCAAAGCTCGGCGTGGCGCCGATGCCCCCCGATGATGAGACCTTCGCTCCGAGCGATGCTCCCGCACACGATCAAGACAGTCCGGTGATTCTTGCGGTCACACGGTTCACGCCCCAAAAGCGCAATGAAGTGTTGCTCGAAGCGCTGTGCCTGCTCAGAGGCCGGGGGCAGCGTCTTCACTGTCGTGTGGCCGGTGAGGGGGGAGGGCTCGAAGAACAGTTCAAAGCGCAGGTTGTGGATAGGGGCTTGAGTGATTCGATTGAGATGTTGGGCGCATTGCCGGCGAGTCGGCTCGCCGACGAATACCGCGGCGCCGACGTGACGGTCCTGTGCTCCGTCGATGAGGGGTTTGGGATGGCTTTGGTCGAAGCGCAGCTTTGCGGCTGTGCGACAGTGGGTGTCCGTTCCGGCGGGATCACCGACATAATCGATGATGGAAAGACCGGGTATCTGGCCCGGCCGGATGATGCGTCCGATTTGGCGCGCGTCCTGGGCTTGGCGCTCGCAAACGGAGACCGTCGCCGTCTCCTTGCTGCGGCCGGGCGCGAATCAGCGCTTGCACGGTATTCGTCCGGTGCCATCGCCGAGCGGTTCGTCGGATGGTACCGCGAACTGATATAATCGCCGCACCCCGGACGACGCATGGACGGCCGTTCTGGGATTGGCGATATTGGGAGGCCACACTGCACTCGATATGAAGCCGCTGGTGATCATACCGACCTATAACGAACGCGACAACATCGCGGCGATCGTGCGCGATGTCCTGGCACAGGATGGCGCCATCTCCATACTCATCGTCGACGACGATTCCCCCGACGGGACCGGACGGATCGCGGATGATCTCGCCGCGCAGGACGGGCGTGTGCATGTCCTGCACCGCGCGGGGAAGGAAGGGCTGGGACGCGCGTATCTGGCCGGATTTCGTTGGGCATTGGACCGGGACTACGACCGTGTGCTGGAGATGGATGCCGACTTTTCGCACCAGCCGAAGTATCTGCGCGAATTGCTGGCGGCATCGTATCAGGCCGACCTGGTCCTCGGCTCACGCTACGTGTCCGGTGTTAACGTCATCAACTGGCCGATGAAACGGCTGCTGCTGTCGTACTGCGCCAATGTCTACGCGCGGGTTATTACAGGACTGAGTGTTCGTGATCTCACGGGCGGCTTCAAATGTTTCCGGCGGGAAGTGCTCCAGGCCATCGACCTCGATCGTGTCCACTCCAACGGCTACGCATTCCAGATCGAGATGACTGTCCGCGCTCGTGCCAAGGGCTTCACCGTCCATGAGGTCCCCATCGTGTTTCTCGATCGCGAGCATGGCCAGTCGAAGATGTCCAAGCGTATTGTCCGCGAGGCGATCTGGATGGTGCCCAAGCTGCGCTGGTTGTCCGCGACCGGCCAACTGAAGTAAGTGAGCCGACCGCGTGCCTGATCCGTCCCCGAATCGACAAACCGGCGTCGTCTCGATTGTTTTGGTAACCTGCAACTCCGCACCGTACCTTTCCGGGGTCATCAACGCGCTTCGTCGACATCCTCCCACTGCTCCATGGGAATTGATCGTGATCGACAACTCCTCCGATGACGGCTCACCCGCCATCGTGGAAGCGGAATTTCCGAATGCGCGGGTTATACACAACGCGGAAAATCTCGGATTTGCCCGTGCGGTCAATCAGGGCGCTGCTTGTGCCAACGGCGCCTTCTTGTTGCTGGTCAACCCCGATGTGTCCTGGAGCGGGACGGCCGTCGAGTCGCTCGCGGATTTCCTGGGTGACCACCCACGGGCCGCCGCGGTTGTTCCCCGACTGATGTATCCCGACGGGACGCCGCAGCCCAGCACGCGGTATTTCCCCAATCATCGCAACATTTGGTTTTCACGGGGGTTGCCGCTTTCCCGCATCCCGTTATTGTCGCGCCGCTACACGATCGCAGATCCGAGCTCGCCTACACGTGTCGAGTCGGCCGCGGCGACTTTCATGATGACTCGCGCCGATGCGTTTCGCGCTGTCGGAGGGATGGATGGTGAGTTTCTGCTCTACGTGGAAGACACTGACCTGTGTCGTCGCTGGTACGCCGCCGGTTGGGAAGTGTGGATCGATCCACGTACCGTCGCGACCCATGCCTGGATTCATCCGTCCGAACGCGCCACGGCACGGAAACGGCTGCATCGCGCCGGATTGCGCCACTACTTTCGGAAGCACTATCCGGAACGGCGCCTCTCAAACCGCATTGTCTTTCTCGGGCTGTGGCTCGGGGACGTTTGGGATCGAGTGACCGACGCTCTGTATTTTCGACGCCAGAAACACGATGCCTGATCACACGATTAAGATTCTCTCGGCCATCGGAGGCGGGCTGCTCACCGCAATCGCCGTGCCGCTCATCGCGCGCGTGTGCCATCGCAGGGGATGGCTGGACCGTCCGGACGCACGCAAACTCCATGAACAGCCGACACCGAGACTGACCGGAGTTCCTCTCTTTGTAGCGATCTGGCTGCCTATCATTCTCGTTGCAGTTCTCGATCCGGACCGTTTGGTGGATGCGCACGGGCATCTCCTGGCGATACTGCTTGGTGCGTTTGCCGTCCTGGCTCTGGGGCTCATTGACGATCTTCGTCCCGTCCCCGGTGCGACAAAACTGCTTTTTCAGCTCCTGATCGGATGTGGTCTGTACGCCGCCGGTGTGGGTTTCTCCCAGCTCTGGATACCGTTTGTCGGAGGAATCGCGCTGGGCTGGCTATCGTTGCCGGTTTCGTTGATCTGGTTTCTCATTCTGATCAATGCGGTCAACGTCATCGATGGGCTGGATGGTTTGGCGACGGCGACGACCGGCATCGCGTCGTTGGCCATCATCTGGATCAGTTCGATTTACGATCTCACGTTGATCGGACTCGGGGCCGCCGGACTGTTCGGGGGATTGACGGCGTTCTGGTTTTTTAATCGTCCGCCCGCAAAGGTTTTCATGGGTGACACTGGTTCCCTCTCGTTGGGCTACTTTCTGGCTGTTGCCGCGATGCTGGCCCCGATCAAACGGTTTACCGTCGTGGCGTTCTTCGTGCCGCTCATCGCGATGGCGCTGCCGCTCTCCGAGTCCCTGTTGACTCTGGTGCGTCGGTTGGCGACAGGTCGTCCTCTCCTGAATGCCGACCGTGGGCATCTGCATCACCGCCTTCTGCAGGCCGGTTGGCAGACGCCCCGCATCGTCGCCGCCTATGCGCTCATCACGTTGGCATTCAGCATCTTCAGCGTCTTGTTGCACTATGTCAATCATCGCGCCGTCGCCGCCTGTCTCGGGATTTTTGTATTGTCGATCATGGGGGGCTTGGGTATTATCTTTCGCCGGTCAACGTCAGGTCGCCAGTCCTGATCGCCGGGCGCATCCGCAGCAACGGTCCGTCTTCTGGCAGGGGTGTGATGGCCGCAGGGTCTTTCCTCGATTTCGAGAAGCCGGTCGTCGAACTGGAAAAGCGCATCCGCGACATGCGGGAGTTCGCCTCGGGCGAGAATGTCGAGCTTTCGCGTGAGATCGGCCTGCTGGAGCGCAAGCTCGACAAGCTTAAACGCGAGACATTCTCCTCGTTGTCGCGATGGCAGAGGGTCCAACTCGCGAGGCATCCGCTCCGACCCGTCGCTCCCGACTACATCGAGAAAATGACCAAAGAATTTGTTTCCCTCCACGGTGATCGTGGCTTCGGAGACGATCGGGCCATGGTGGCGGGCCCAGCGATGCTCGGTGATCGGCCGGTGATGATGATCGCCCAGAACAAGGGCCGGACGACCAAGGAGAAGGTGACCAACAACTTCGGCATGTGTCACCCGGAAGGATACCGTAAAGCATTACGACTGATGAAGTTGGCGTCAAACTCTGGTCGCCCGGTCGTCGTCCTTGTCGACACACCCGGCGCCTATCCCGGTGTTGAAGCCGAGGAACGCGGCCAGGCCGAAGCGATCGCCCGCAATCTCCGTGAGATGGCGATCCTGACTGTTCCTGTCGTCGTCTGCGTGGTCGGAGAAGGCGCGTCCGGCGGTGCCCTCGGTATCGGGATCGGTGATGCGATCCTGATGATGGAGAACGCCTGGTACTCGGTCATCTCCCCGGAGGGATGTGCCTCGATACTCTGGCCGGGGGAGGCAGCGGAGAATGCGCCCCGTGCGGCGGAGGCGCTCAAACTCACGGCCGACGATCTCTCCGAGATGGGGTTGATCGACCGCATCATCCCCGAACCCCTGGGCGGCGCCCACCGCGATCCCGACAATGCGGCCTCGATGTTGAGGTCCGCCATCCTTGATGCGATCATCGAGTTGACGGCGCTGTCGGAGGCCGATCTGCTGTCGAGACGACGCGGCAAGTATCGCGTCATCGGGGTCTATTCTGAGGACAAGACGTTTTGAGTTCAGCGACCGACGATATCTCACGACACATTCCCGACTGTCCCATCGATCGACGGCCAGCGGCCCAGCGCGCTCCCGCAACAAGACCCGATGCACCGATCTCGGCTCGAGGGCGGGCGGAATCCGATGGATTCCGTCGGGCTCGCCGATTTCATTCGATTGGGGACAGCGGTTTTGCGCCACGCAGTCATCTGACCTGATGGAGATTCTCCGATGAAGCTTTCGAAGTTCTGCGAAGAAGATTTGATGACATTTGACCTGCAGGGTCAGGCCAAGGATGACGTCATTGCCGAACTCGTGGAGTTGGCTTCCAGGTCGGGAATGGTGCGGGATCGCGATGAACTGCTGCGCGCCGTCATCGAACGCGAAAAGCTGGTCACCACAGGTGTGGGTTACGGCGTGGCGTTTCCTCACGCGAAGACGCGCGCGGTCAAAGGGATCGTGATCGCGTTCGGACGCTCCGAGGTCGGCATCGATTTCGGTTCCATGGACAAAAAACCGGTCCATTTGTTCTATCTGATCGCTGCGCCGGAGGACGCCATCGGGGCGCACCTCAATGTGATGGCGCGCCTGTCCTACATTATGAAGAGTGAAAAGAACCGGGAACGACTGATGCGCGCCAAGACAGCCGGTGAGGTCATGCTGATCCTTGATTCGGCGCCATAGGCGCCGGGGGAGTAGACGTGCTGCGACGGCTCTGGGGGTGGTCGTCTCATCGGCCCGCGGGATTACCGTGGGCGATTTTGTTTTCTCTTCTGCTGTTGCTCTCCGGAAGCAGGATCCGTCTGTTTGTCGCCGGTGCGGTCGTCGAGTTCGTGTACGCCCCGTTGTTCGCACTGCGCCATCGGATCAGCGCCGGCGCCGATGTCTTAAGGACCAACGAGCGTCTGACAGAACGTCTCGCGCAATTGGAAATCGAGAATCAGCGTTTGCGTGAAGCCGGCATCGAGAATCAACGGTTGCGCGAACTGCTGGGTTTCGCGCCTGGGTGGGAGGGGCGCGTCATTCCGGCCGAGGTGATCGGACCATTCTCGCCGCAGAGCGGTACGCTCTGGATTCAGACCGCCCGTGACAAATCCCCGCAGCGCAACTGGCCGGTCGTCACCTCGGAAGGGTTGCTCGGGCGAATCATCGACCCCGATGTCGGCCGTTCGCGTGTGCGGACACTCTGGGACCGCCTGCTGCGCGTCGCCGCCTATGACCAGCGCAGCCGTGTCGGCGGGATCATTGCCTGGGAACAAGGGACACAACTGCGGCTCCATCATGTCAGCCGCAGCGCGGACATCGCGATCGGCGATACTGTTCTCTCATCCGGATGGGGAGGAATTTTTCCCAAGGGGCTGATGATCGGGACCGTTGCCCGTATCGACTCGGCGACCCATGGTGATTTCTTGGGGATCGATGTCGAGCCCACCGTCAGGCCCGATCGTATCGAAACCGTGTTTGTCATCGAACCGATCGGCAGCGACGAGCCGGATGCGGAGATCGAGCCATGACCGCGATTCTCGGTTGGGCTGCCGTGCTCTTGAGCATTGCGGTGTATCGAGTCTGGTTTCCAGGGTCGCCGATGCCGGCAGCGTTGACGCTCAACTACGATCTGTTGGTGATCGCGTTGATCGGCCTGCACCGTGGGATGCGGGCTGGCGCGATCGGCGGCTGGGTCATCGGGTTCGTCGCCTCTGCCACCGATCCGGCGACACTCGGATTCGGAACACTGTTCGGTGCGCTGCTCGGATGGGTCATCGGCTACTGGGGCGAGCGGATGTTCATCGAAAATGCGATCTCCCGGTGGCTGCTCTTGTGGCTGGCGCTGCTCGTCGAACGGCTCCTGTTTTTGGCACTGGCCGCATCGGGCGACTGGTCTCTGTGGTTCTCGTCGATCTGGACAGGGGCGCTGGCATCGGCCGGGCTGACCGCCACGGTTGGCGCCGCCATCTCGCTTCTCTGGGAACGTTCACATCTCCGGAGCGGATCACGCGCGCGCCGGAGTTCTTCCGGCGATGTCGGCGGTACGGTCGATTGACGTGCGATTGCTGCAGTTGTTTTGAATCAACACGATGATTGGGCTATCACGACGTATTGTTGCGCTGGGAGTGCTGGCGTTGGTGTTTTTGGCTCTCGCCGGACGGCTCGCGTACATGCAGTTGGTGCAGGTCGGCTATTACCGCACGATTGCCAACGAAAACCGCATCCGAATGATTTCGTTGGCGGCGCCGCGCGGGCGAATCCTCGACTGTAACGGTGTGCCGCTGGTTGTCAATCGTCCCGCGTTCAGCGTCTCGGTCGTGCCCGCGGATTTTCGCGGTGATCGTCCGCGCGCGCGATTGGCGGAGGCGCTGCAAATCTCGACTGAGGCGCTCGGCGAGCGCCTGCGCAAACAGACCTCATTGCCGCTGGAACCGGTGGTCGTCAATCGCGATGCCGATCTGCGTCTCGTCAGCCGCATCGAGGAACGCATTGAAGATGTCTCGGGAGTCATGATCTCCACCGATCCGGTTCGCGAGTATCCGACTGCGGCCTGGGCCGGGCACTTGCTGGGCTACACGCGGGCCGTCGGTGAACGCGACCTGAACAAGAGAGACAAGACCGGCGCTCCATTGCGCGGCGACATCGGCGCGGCCGGGTTGGAGCGATGGTACGATGATCTGTTGCGCGGTGTCGACGGTGTCGGCTACCGGCAGATCAACGCCTACGGCCAGGCGCTGGGCCCCATGGCGGAGTATCCCGATATCCCGCCGATTCCCGGAGACGAGTTGCGCCTGACGATCGACGTCCGACTGCAGGCGCTCGCCGATTCGCTGCTGCGGGATTACGTCGCGGGGACCGTGGTCGCGATTGACGTCAGGACGGGAGCGGTTGTCTGCCTGGAGACGCGCCCCGGCTTCGACGCCAACCATTTCGTCGGTGGCATGACCGCCAACGAGTGGGACTCACTGCGAAGCGACTCGCTGCATCCGTTGATGACGCGCGCAACCATGGGCTTGTACCCGCCGGGTTCGACGTCGAAACTGGTCACGATGGCGGCTGCGCTGGAGAGCGGCGCCATGACGACGTCGCAGCGGCTCTCCCCGTGCACAGGGGGCTACCGGTTCGGCAACCGTGTCTTCGGGTGCTGGAAGAAGGGCGGTCACGGCTCGCTGGACATGTTCGGGGCGATCGAACAGTCGTGCGATGTCTACTGGTATCAGGCAATCCAGCGGTTTGGACTGCCGGTCTGGGCCCATCACGCACGGACATCCGGCTTGGGCCGACCGACCGGCATCCAACTGCCGGGAGAACTCAACGGCAATGTGCCCGATGAGCCCTATCTCGACCGAAAGTACGGGAAGGGGAAATGGTCACGTGGATTACTCTTAAACTTTTCCATCGGACAAGGTGAGTTGCTGGTCACGCCGCTTCAGCTTGTTCAATACTTTGCCGCCATTGCAAATGACGGGGTCGGTATGCGTCCGCAATTGCTCGCTGCACACCGTGCCGAGGGCGGATCGTGGGTGACGACAAAACCGGAGGCGGCGTTTCAACTGCCGTACAAGAAAGTAACGATCGAGGCGATGCAACGGGCCTGCCGCCTGGTGGTGGACGGTGACCACGGCACGGCGATTGGTATCAGGGATCACCAGGTACGCATGG
The DNA here is from genome assembly GCA_036397555.1 of Candidatus Zixiibacteriota bacterium. Classification (NCBI taxonomy): domain Bacteria; kingdom Pseudomonadati; phylum Candidatus Zixiibacteriota; species Candidatus Zixiibacteriota bacterium. The sequence continues at coordinate 50,460 of DASWIS010000031.1, forward strand.
CGGGGAAGACCGGGACCGCGCAGAATCCGCACGGCACTGAGCACGCGTGGTTTGTCGGCTATGCCCCCTCCGAAGCGCCGCGCGTGGCGGTGGTCGCGTTGGTGGAGAACGTCGGCCACGGCTCGGAGTTTGCCGCACCGATTTGTCTGGAGATTGCGAAGGCCTATCTGGCGATCGACGCGAATGGAATCGCGCTCAACACTCGGCTCTCGTCGGAATCAAACTGAAAGCGCCTCTCGAAGAATTCGACGGTCCGGCCCCGCCGGTATCAGAATCACTTCGGTCGGGCCCCTGTGCCGCGCGCCGATGTTCCTTTGCCGGCGGCGCTTGATCCGCGCGAGCCGCCTGTTGAACGCGGCGTGTAGGTCTTTCCGCCCGAGGAGCCGCCCGAGGGCTTTCCGACTGTAGTCTTGCCGGACTTCGCGGGGGGAGCCGACTTGACCGCCGACCGACCGGCCTTTGTGGTTGTCTTGGACTGGATTGTCCGACGAGACACATCCGTCGTGCGCTTGGTCGTCGTCAATCCGTGACGTGCGGTTGTCCGATCCCGTCCTGTCGTGCGATTGACAGTCGTCCGGCTCTGGGTCGTCTGTGAGCGTGTCGTCAACCCGCTTTTCGATTTCGTCGTCGAGCGCGTCGTCGAGCGGGTGATTCCCTTCACATCGGCGGTCCCGGTGGATCGCGACGTGTAGCTTGTTGGTCTGGACTTTCCGGCCGTCGCCTTCAGGCGCGAGGACACGACGGCGTCACGAGGCGTCGCACGGTACGCCTTCGTCGCAGTCGCCACTATCGCGGTCTCCGTGCGGCGTGACGTTTTGGTTTTTGCGTAGACAGTGGTGTGCGCACCGCCGCGTCGCGAGACTTTGGGTGTGTAGGTGTGGTGCGCGTAATAGCCGTTGTGGTAGTACCCACCCGTGTAATGGCCGCCGTGATAAAAGTACGGGTCGCAATAAGCATACTGGTACCCATGCTGATACCAGCGATACGGTCTGGGTCCGCACCACCAGGGATCCCAATACCACCACGACGTACTCCACCAGGGATTATAACCGCCGTAGTGCAGTCCCCAGGACGGTCCGTACCAGCCGTACCCGACACTCCAGTACGGGTCGCCCCACCAATAGGAGCCGTAGAGGTTGATGCTGACCCCGTCGTCGTAGGAGCTGCCGCTCGATTCTACCGCCGTTTCGGTGCCTGCTTCCGCTTCCCCGACCGGAACGAGCACCTCCAGCAGCGCGTCGACGATCTCCTCGTTACACCCCGCCTCTTTCAATCGCACCCAGTCGGATGCCTCCAACGGCTGGTCGAGCCCGGCGGCGTCGACGATCCGTGCGATCCGCTGCGGCTCGAATCCCGCCGCACACAGGTCCATGATATCCTCGACCGTCATCGCTTGACTCGGGGCCGTCCACAGAAGCAGGGCGGCCGCAGTTATCAGGAATCGTTTCATGATCATCGCTCCGGTTTCTCTGTCTCATTCTACCGTATTTGATACGCCCTTACGGCGCATCCGCCACACACAAATTAGCAAAAAACAGACCAAGGCCTCTTGTAATTGGTTCTCCCAACTCCCATCGGCCAAACGGCTTCCATGACGGCAATAGTGAGCATCCGGCCACGTGCACGATTATAGGGCACACACGAACTGACATTGACAGGATCATAGCGCCCTGTCACCTTGCAACAGGGGTCTGACGTGGAAGTTCTCCGACAACGCATTCCATCGCTCGACTGGCTTCTGGTGGGAAGCACCCTGCTGCTTTCGATCATCGGCATCCTGCTGATCTACACCACCGATGCCAGCAGTGAACAGATGAGCCCTAACACATTGTGGGATAAACAGGTAATCTGGCTGACCCTGGGACTGGCGGCATTCTTTTTGGCTGTTTTCGTCCCGCTGCGGGTGCACGAAGTCTTCGCCTATGTCTATCTGGCAATCGTTGCCCTCGTTCTCGCAATCCTTCTCTTCGGTGGTGGCGGTATTCAGGGACGATGGATTTCGATGGGCGCTTTTCACGTGCAGCCATCGGAGCCGGCCAAGCTGGCCATGCTGTTCGCTCTGTCACGCTATCTGGCCTACCAGAAGCGCCCTCCGATCAGTCGGCGCTCGTTGCTGACGCTCTCGGCGCTGGTGGGGCCCGTTTGGCTGCTGGTGCTCCGACAGCCCGATCTTGGCACATCACTGGTATTCTGGGCACTGCTCTTAACCATGCTCTATTGGGCCGGTGCGCCCCCGCTGCACATGTTCCTCTTGGTCTCACCCCTGATCAGTCTGATTCTCGCTTTCAATTGGATCAGTTGGGTTGTCTTTCTTGTGGTCCTTCTCTTCGCGCTTCACTTTGCCCGTACGGGATTGTTCACTTCGGCGGGGCTGGTCGTGCTCAACATTCTGTTTGGTATCATTACGCCGCTGGCATGGAACAAACTGCTGCCGTATCAGAAACTGCGGCTGATCTCGTTCCTCGATCCGGGCGGTGATCCTCGCGGCGCGGGGTATCAGATTATTCAGTCGAAAGTCGCCATCGGCTCCGGGGGTCTGTGGGGCACCGGTTTCCTCGAGGGGAGCCAGACCGGATTGCACTTTCTGCCGGAAAAGCACACCGATTTCATCTTCGCGGTCGCCGGTGAGCAATTCGGACTGTGGGGGACGCTTCTGATACTCTTCCTCTTCGGCGTATTCCTTTGGCGAACCATCGAAGTGGCGCATGTGGCGCGGAGTCGCTTCGCGCGGTTCCTTGCGATCGGCGCGGCGACGATCGTCGCGTTCCAGATGATCGTCAACATCGGCATGACCGTCGGGCTGATGCCGGTGACAGGACTGCCGTTGCCGTTTGTCTCCTATGGCGGCAGCTCGCTGATCTCCCTGTGGTTCCTGACGGGGCTGATCGCCAACGTGCGTCGTCACTGGCAGGAGTACTGATGTCCGCCTTCATCTCACAAACCGCCCATGATGAGAGCCGGCTGTTCGCGACCGCCACCGAGGCGGTTTGCGGAACCGTTTTCTTTCCCAAACGCTGTCCGGTATGTGGCTCGACGGTGCTGGCCCCCGGTCGGGCCTGGTGCCACGCCTGCGACACTCATGTGAGACTTTGGGACCAGGCCTTGTGCTTCACCTGCCGGCGGTGGCGCGGTGTGCCGGAAGACCGCTGCCACGCCACGCACGAAGAATCTCGGATTCGCGGCTTCACTTGCCTTGGCGCATACGATGCCGCACTCGGAGCCGTCGTCAGAGAACTGAAGTACTCCGGTGCGCTGTATCTCGCCGGTCCCCTCGGGAGTCTGCTGGCGTCACGGCTTGACCAGGACGCGTCCACGGATCTGATCGTCCCGATACCGACTGCGCGCGGCAAAGTCGAGAAACGCGGTGTCGCACATGCCGAGGAAATCGCGCGCTCCATCGGACAGGCGACCGGTGCGGAGGTTGCGACCGACGCGCTGGCGTGGCGACGGCGAGTGGCGGATCAAACGGCGCTCACGCCGGCGCAGCGAGAGGCGAATCTGTCTGAGGCACTGGGAGTGCGCGATGCGTCGCTCGTCGCAGGTCGTGACGTATTGATCGTTGACGACGTGACAACGACGGGAGCGACCATCAACGAAGCGGCCCGCGCACTTTCCGCCGGTGGCGCGGCCCGGACCGGCGCGTCGGTCGTGGCGATTAACCTGGGCCAAACAGGATAGGGCCGGGGTTGGGTACTGCCGCTCCCACGAAGATATCAGTCCGTCCCGCACGGCGTGGCAGTCCCGTGAATGCGTGGATCGGGCGATTTCTCGACTATCTGGTTTTATCGGCGGGCCGTTCCGCGAACACGCTCGCGGCCTATCGACTCGACCTCGAACAGTACTCCGAATTCAGTCACACGCGCGGCCTTGGTCATCCCAACGAGATCGATGCGCGACTGGTCGGCGATTTTGTCGCCTCGCTGTCTGATCGGGGCTTGTCGGCTGCGAGCGTCGCGCGCAAGCTCTCGGCGGTTCGTCAGTTTCATCGGTACTTGGTGCGTGAAGATGTCTGCCGTCACAACCCGGCGCGCGCTTTGCGCACGCCGCGTCGGGCCCGTCATTTGCCCGACATTCTCTCTGTTCGACAGGTCCGCGACCTCCTCAGGCACTGCGCCGACAACACTGTGAGGGGACGGCGCGACCGCGCCCTCGTGTCGGTGTTATACGGCGCCGGATTGCGCGTTTCGGAGGCGGCCGGACTCAAGCTCGACGACATCGATTTCACCGACCGATTCATCCGCGTGCGTGGCAAGGGCGGACGCGAGCGATTGACGCCCTTCGGCGACATGACCGCCGCCGCGCTGCGCGGTTACATCGAGGGCTCGCGATCGAGTACGCCCGACACGCGCGGCTGCGCGCATGTGTTTCTTGGCCGACAGGGACACGGCATCTCGCGCATGAGCATTTGGCGCACGGTTCGTCGGCTGGCGCTGCTGTCCGGAATCGATCGGGCCTTTACCCCTCACACATTCCGTCACTCATTTGCCACGCACATGCTCGAAGCCGGGGCCGACTTGCGCGCGGTGCAGTCGATCCTGGGGCACAGTTCGGTCACCACCACGCAGATCTACACGCATTTGGACAGACGGCACCTGCGGGATGTTCACAGCCGTTTCCATCCGCTCGGAGACGCGACAAAATCGCCCTAAGAAGCGTATCCCCAACCTCCGACAATACCGAATAGGGCGGGCCGGGCTGTCAGGTGCGGTCGGACGGTCCAGACATACTCCATGTGTCCTCACTGTCAAGGGACAAGCCGATGATCTGCGCGCATCTGCACACCGAGGCGGATGTATGGCCACAAGCCATCCGCGACGCGCTGAAAGATTTCCACCCCGAATTGACGCCTTTCCGCACACGCGCCGAGTTGTCCGATTTGGCGCTGCGCACACTTCTTGATCTGGTGCTAATCCCGGTCCTTGGCTCCGAGGAGCGGGCCCTGAAGATCGTCCATGGAGCCCGCACGCTGCCGGCGCTGGCCGCTGTGCCCGTCGTCGTCTGGCATCCCAATCCCGATGGCGAGGCGATCCGGAGATTTCTGGAGTCTCCGGTCGACGACTTGTTGATTGGTGCACCCACCGATCCGGCAGCGGCCGCTCGTTTGCGTATGGCGGTCCGTCGCAGTTGGCGCGATCTCGATGTCAATCCGTCCAGCCGGCTCCCTGGGCCGACGACGATCGAACGGGTCATTTCGGAGATGATCGCCGGCGGCGAGGAGTTCGCGGTCTGCTATGCCGACCTCGACGATTTCAAGGCCTACAACGACTACTACGGATATTTCTACGGCGACCGCGTGATCAAGATGTGTTCGCGGATCATCCGGGAGACGGTCCACGAGTTCCAGCCCGACGGGTTCGTCGGTCACATCGGCGGCGACGATTTCGTGTACCTGATCCGACCTCCCAGGATCAAGCGCATCTGCGAAGCGGTGCTCAAGCGCTTCGACGCGGAGATTCCGTTGTGCTATGAGCCGCGTGACCGTCGCAACGGCTATATCATCTCGAAGGACCGTCGGGGGACGGCGCAGACGTATTCACTGATGAACTTGTCGATCGCGGTGGTGATCAACCGCAACGAGATGTTCAAGCACGTCGGCGAGATATCGCACATGGTCGCCGACCTGAAGCGGTATGTCAAATCCCTGCCGGGATCCAACTACATGGTCGAACGCCGCTCGAAGTATTAACCGTTGCGGTATTCACTCCGACGACGGCGTTTCTCCGGCGGCGGCCTGTTGCGCGGAATCGAGCTTGTACAACAGATCGGCCGCTCTGGCATCGCCGGGCGAACGGCGAATCAAGTCCTCCAACGTCGTGCGCCCGTCCTCGGCGTTTCCCGTTCGCAGATAAGCCACGGCAAGATTGTAGCGAATCTCGGTGCGTTCGGGCAGGCGCCGAATCGCTTCGTTCAAGGGCTCGATTGCCTCGGCGGCGTGCCCCCCCTCGATCAGCACCGCCCCCAGATTCGCCCATGTAGTGGAGTACGCCGGCGCATGACGAATCGAGGCCCGCAGCACGTCGGCCGCTGCGTCCGCGTTGCCGCCGCGCCCGTAGATCAGGGCCAGCGCGTTGCTTGCCGCCGCAAAGCCGGAGTCGGCGGCAACGGCCTCACGGAATCGGTCAATCGCTTCGCCGACGTCGCCGTTGTCCAATGCCATCGTGCCGAGATGGAAACTCGCCTCGGCAGAGCCGCTTGATTCTCTGGCGGCGACTCGCCAGGCCGCGCGTGCCTTGACCGTGTCTCCCATTGCCAGGTAGGCCGAGCCGATAACGGATTTGATGTCGGCATCATCGGGCCGGAACGCCAGATAAGCAAGACCCGTCGCAATCGCGGAATCGGCCTCGCCGACTCGCACCAGATCGCGCGCCAGCCGCTTGCGGGACTCGATCTGTCCCGGCGATTCGGCAATGGCTCTCTCGTACAGTTCGATCGCCTCGTACCACTCGCCGCGCCGATCGTGAATCAATGCCTGTTGATAGTAGTTGAACGCCGGATTCCACATGATACGCTCGACTGTTGGCCTGTTGAGAATGACGATCAGAGCGATCAACGCCCCCCCAGCCAGCGCCGCTTTTGACCAGTCACGGCGGTACACCAACCGGACACACATCCACAGACCGACGGCGGCGAGGATGACGGCGATCATCACGACGGGAAGGCGGTACCGCGCCAGCGCCAGAAACGGGATGACTGTCAGCAGGTAGAGCGCCGCAAAGGCAATCAGCGGCCGCCCGCGTGAGCGATTACGCCAAGCGACCGGTATGGCCACGACCGCCAACGGCAGGATCAGGCCAAACGGGAGATAGATGACCCCTTTGCGAATCAGCAGCGATAACACGGACGAGTACTTCGAGAACTCGTAAATATCGGTTTGGTCCCCCGCCTCAAATCCGTTGAACAAATAGTAGCACCTGGTCAGCAGTCGTCCGAGCGCAGCGGCGGGGTTGTCGGCGATAGCCGTGATCGCCTTCCCAGTCCAGAACGAAGAAATCTCCGATGGGGACAACCTCCGGTTGGCAATCGACGATGCCAGCGAATCGGTCACGCGGACGAATTCATTCCAACCGACCGATTCATCCAGGTGCAATTCCGGCATTTGCAGCGTGAGACCGTCGGCGTTTGCGGTGTTCGCCGCATATAAATTGACCCCGCTTTGGTAGGATATGAGGACAAAGTCGCCGCCGATCACGGCATTGCGGACGGTGACCGGGATGATCGGCAGCAGCAGTCCGATGGTGACCGCGATCGCCCGGCTCCAACGTGAGTCCGTTGCTGCGAAATGAGACAACGGCCGGGCCGCCAACCACCAAAAGAGCGGAACCGCCAGCAGGATATTTGGTCGGGCTATCGCGGAGAGACCGAGCAGCAGCCCTGCGGCGAGCCATACCCAGCGTCGGTGATCCTGCCCCGATGCCCGGATTGCCAGTAGCAATGCACCAAGCGTCAACGGCATCGCGACGACCGAAATCAACAACTCGGATTCGAAATAAATGGCCGGCCCGTAACAAGCCCAGATCAAGCCCGCTGTAATCCCGACTCGGCGACCGAAAACATGGCTTCCCAAGGCGCCGATCAGCCCCGTCGTGATTGCGCCGAGGGCCGCCTGCGCGATTCGTATACCCCAGAGCCCGTCGCCAAACAGCTTGATCCAGATTCCCAGCAGATAGGGGTACAGCGGCGCGCGGAAGAAAACTCCTTCGCCCAGCCAATTCCCGTCGGCCAGGTCCTTGGCCCACTGGTAATGCCATTCGGAGTCGACGGCAGGGTAGTGGAAGCCCGGATTGTTCTGTCCGAGTTGCCACACGACAATCAGGCGGACGGTCAGGGCAATCCCGGCCAGGATTGCGAACCACCGCCATCCCAGGGGCTCAACAGTCGAGGGAACTGGTTGGCGATCCGGCGGCTTGGTCATGCGGCTGCGATACTCATGGAACGGTACGTGTTTGGCTCCCGTGCGGCGCGTATTATACGCACACGATGCCGCAGGCGAAACATCATCACGATGAAACCCGTGGAATGACCGTTTACGCGGGCTCACGCGCTGACGCGAACTTCGACCCGCGCGTGTTCATACTGGCCGGCATCTCAATTTCAGTCTGGATCGGAACCGCGCAAAGTCTGAGGGGCGCCTGCCTCTGGTTTACGGCGGCGCTCATCGGCGCTGTCGCTGCGCGCAACAGGATCAGTCAGAGCATTCTGTCTTTTCGCCGTGTCCTGTTCGGAGGTGCAGTGATTGCGCTGATCTCGATGGCATTCTACCAACTCGCATCCGGAGACGATGGGACGGTCCTGTTCCGCTTGGGCCCGGTTGTCATCTCAACGTCCAGTCTGACGCTCGCTGGACGTATGGCCCTGCGCCTGCTTGCGTTCATCCTGGCAGCCGCGACCCTGATCGCCTTGCAATCCCCCGAACAACTCGCCGCCGGGATGGCGCGGCTGTTGAAACCGCTGCGACCATTCAGGATCCCGGTCGAAAGCGTTTACTACCTTGTCTACTTTGCATTTCGGATGGCCCCCATGCTGGCGTCGGAGACCCAAACAATTCGTCTCGCCCAACGATCGCGCTGCGGAGGCGAGCCGTCATCGCTTTTGGGACGTATCCGTGAATCCGGATCGATCGTCCTGCCGGTCTTCGCTGCCGGCCTGCGCCGCGCCGACCGGTTGTCATGGGCGTTGGCTGCGAGGGGATTTGACGTCCGCCATCTTCCCGCGGCTGTCAGCCGTCTTCGATTCCGCACAACCGACTATCTGACGACATTGCTGGTTCTTGCGGGTTGGGCGGTCTGGCTGATCCCTCGTTTTCGCTGACCCACCAACAATCAATGCCCCGCTACCGAATCGATTGCGCCTACCACGGCGCCGCATTTTCCGGGTGGCAGCGTCAACCCGGACAGCGCACCGTGCAGAGTGTGCTGGAACTGTGGCTGGGTCGAATTCTTGGTCAGCCGGGAGGGATCGATGTCACGGGGGCGGGGCGTACCGATGCCGGTGTCCACGCTGAGCTGATGGTCGCGCACTTCGATGTCGACCAGCCGATCGATGCCGTGGCCGTTTGCCATCGATTGCGCGCCGCTCTTCCCGACGACATTGTTGTCAAAGCGATCCGGCCGGTCGATAGCGACTTTCACGCCCGATACCGAGCCATCGGTCGGACGTATGAGTATCGAGTGCAGTTCACGGCCAGCCCATTCGGGCGCGACCGCTGGTGGTTTGTGCCGGAGACCATCGACGTCACCGTCCTTGAAGCGTGTGCCGAGTCGGTAATGGGACGACATGACTTCCGGGGATTCTGCCTTGCCGAATCGCAAAGGTCCGACAATCACTGCACGGTCTGTGAGTCGCATTGGAGTCAGGATGGGACCCGCCTGATCTACCGCATCAGCGCCGATCGCTTCCTCCATGAGATGGTCAGACTTATTGTCGGGACGATGGTCGATGCCGCCCGGGGACGCTTTGACGCCGAACGAGTCGCCGAGATCATCTCATCGGCCGATGTCCGGTTGTGCGGCACGGCCGCCCCGCCACACGGGTTGACACTCGTATCGGTATCCTATCCCGGAGACGCCGACAGTGCCGGTGAAACCGGTTGAAACTCAAGGCGCTCCAGCGTTACTTGAGTCGACCGACCCGTTGAATCGGGCAGAGAGGACCACACCGTGAAGATCTTTTTGGATACCGCGAACATAGACGAGATACGCGAGGCGGCCGACTGGGGCATTCTCGACGGCGTCACCACGAATCCCACTCTGGTGTCGCGCGAAGGGCGCGATTTCGAGCAGGTGCTGAGCGAAATCGTCGCAATCGTTCAGGGGCCGGTCTCCGCCGAAGTGGTGGCCGAAGACGCCGACGAGATGGTCCGGCAGGGCGAGCACCTGGCGTCGCTGAATCCGCACATCGTGGTGAAGATTCCAATGCTCCCCGAAGGACTGAAAGCGCTGCGACGACTCAGTGAGAAGGAAATCGCCACCAATTGCACGCTAATCTTCAACGCTACGCAAGGGCTGCTGGCGGCCAAGGCGGGTGCGACGTATGTCTCGCCGTTTTTGGGCCGGCTGGATGACATCGGTCAGGACGGCATGGAGTTGATCGGCCAGTTGGTGACGATCTTCGACAACTACGCGCTCAACACCGAGGTGCTGGCAGCTTCAATCCGACATCCGTTGCATGTCGTGCAGGCGGCGCTGCGCGGCGCCGATGTCTGCACCATGCCGCACAAGGTCCTCCGTCAGATTGTCAAACACCCGCTGACCGATATCGGCATCGAGCAGTTCACCAGCGACTGGCAGAAACTGGCCGCGGCGGGGCAAAAGCTGGCCATCGGCGCGACCTAAACGAACAAACGTGCCGGCGTTATGAGCTGTTTGCCCAGATGATCCCACGATACACTCGCCCCGCCATGGCTGCCCTGTGGTCGGAGGCGAACAAATTCTCCGTCTGGCTTGACATCGAATTGCTGGCGGCCGAGAAAATGGCCCAGATGGGAATCATCCCCAAGGGGGCACCGGCGAGGATGCGCCAGCGCGCCCGCTTCAATGTCCGCCATATCGAAAAGCTGGAAGAGACCACGCGCCACGATGTGATTGCTTTCCTCAAGGACGTCGGCCGGCATCTGGGCGCAGACGAGCGATTTTTGCATTACGGTCTGACGTCGTCCGACGTCGTCGACACCGCACAATCGGTCCGAATGGTCCGCGCAGGGGAGATCCTGTTGGATTCTCTCCAGGCGCCCATTCGTCGGACCGCATCGCTGGCACGCAAGAATATCGATGCGCCGGTGGCGGGACGCACGCACGGGGTCTTTGCCGAGCCGACGTCGCTCGGACTGAAGTTCGCCCTGTGGCATGCGGATTTGAAGCGTGGCCGCCGACGGCTCAAGTCCGCCATCCACTCGATGGCCGTCGGCAAACTTTCGGGCTCGGTTGGTAACTTTGCGCACTTGGACCCGCGCGTCGAGGCCCATGTCTGCCGCAAGCTGAAGCTCCGGCCGGCGCCCATCTCAACGCAGGTTCTGCAAAGGGATCGTCACGCCGAATACGTCTTTGCCGTCGCGGTGCTCGGTGCGACCTGTGAGAAAATCGCCCAGGAGATTCGTCTCCTGCATCGGACCGAAGTCGGCGAAGTCAGCGAGGGATTCGCGACGGGACAGCGTGGATCATCGTCGATGCCGCATAAGAAAAACCCCATTCACTGCGAACGCATCTGCGGCCTGGCGCGTGTCCTGCGCGGACATGTGCAGACCGCCCTGGAGAATGTTGCCTTGTGGCACGAACGCGACATCACCCACTCCTCAGCCGAACGCGTCATCATCGCCGATGCGACCATCCTGCTGGATTACATGCTTTCGCTGCTGGACACGATATTGGCCGGATTGAGGATCGATCGATCGCGCGCACGGGACAACATCCGCCGATTGGGCGGAGAGATGTTTTCCCAGCGGCTGCTGCTGAAGCTCTCCGAACAGATGGGCTCGCGCGATCGCGCCTATGCGCTGGTCCAGAGACTGGCGCTGGCGAGGGACTCAGAGCAGGGATTCGAAGATCGAGTCCGGAAGAATGCGCCGATCCGCCGATACCTGAACCGTGATGATTTGGATACCGTGTTCGACTTTCGCCCCTACCTGCGACGTGCCCGCGCAATCCTCAAGCGCGCGCTGGCGGCGCCGTGATACTCAGGTCGGCACGCGCATTCCGGATGGAAATCCATGGCACGTGACGGTTGGTGGTTTGTCGGGCCGTCTGCGGCCGTCGTCCTCGCCGGGATGTCAATCGGCTTTGCCGGGGGCTCGTGGGGATGGGCGGTTTTCGCCCTGGGCACTTTGGCCGCCGTCTCATTCGGTTTTTTCTTTCGCGACCCGGAGAGAACTATCCCCGCCGATCGCGATGTGATCCTCGCGACCGCCGACGGGCGAATCGTCACGGTCGAACAAACGGACAATGGCGGGTATCGTATTGATACGTTCCTGTCGGTGATGGATGTCCATGTCAATCGCGCACCGGTCGGCGGCATCGTGACCCAAAGCATTCATCGTCAGGGCCGTTTTCGTGCCGCGTTCCATCAAGATGCCGGCGCCGACAACGAGCGGCATGACTTGACCATCGAAAGCGAGTATGGCACAGTGCGTTCGGCGCAAATCGCAGGGGTGCTGGCCCGAAGGATCGTTTGTCGCCTGCGGAGGAACGAACGAGTCGTGGCCGGACAACGCATCGGGATCATCAAGTTCGGATCCCGCGCACAGGTGTTGACACCGCCGGGTTTTGAGACGACCGTGAGTCTGGGCGACAAGGTGCGCGCCGGGGAAACGATCCTCGCGCGATGCATGGGCCATCCGCGTGCCGCGGAGGTGAACTCGTGAGAAACATACGCGGTATTTTCCCCGGCATGTTCACCGTCGGCAATCTGTTTTGCGGGTTCTTGTCGATTTTGGCTTCAATGGACGGTGAGGCGCTGCCCGCCTGCCGGTTTATCCTCCTGGGTTTCTTTCTTGACGGCCTCGATGGCATTGTGGCGCGGGTCTCGCGCGGCGCGACTCGTTTCGGAGTTGAACTCGATTCGCTTGCCGATATCGTCACATTCGGACTGGCGCCCGCGATTCTCGTTTACTCGTTCCAATTGAAGGCGTTGGGACGCTGGGGCTGGGTGCTCGGGTTTGTTTTCGTGATGTGCGGGGCGTTTCGCCTGGCGCGTTACAACCTGGGGGCCAGCTCGCAGGCCCGTCGCAATGGATTTGAAGGCCTGCCGATCCCTGCCGCGGCCAGTCTGTTGGTTTCCTATGTCATGTTCAGCTACGACATCTGGGGCGACCTGCACTTCGTGAAATTTCAGATTATCATGATCATCGTGACATCGGGCCTGATGGTCTCCAGCATCATGTACGAAGATCGTCCGACGAGTCTGCGGACAGCGAAAGACCGTCTGAAGTTCCTGTTTCTGTTCGTGGCGGCCATCGCGGCGATGATCGATCTGCACCGCACATTTTTCCCGGCGGTCCTGCTCTATGTCGTGGCGGGCGTCGCCCGTGAGATTTATGAACTCATCCTCGCCGGGACGGGTCGGTCCGACCGCGAACTCTCCAACGTATTCATTGGACGTGGCAAAAAGGAGAAGACCCCATTCGAGTGACGACGTCAGCCGCCGAAAAGCAGTTGGGAATTCATGTACCGGACGATATGATGAGGAGTCAGATGGTCATCGACGCGACCGTCACGGTTAGACTTAAAGACGGAGTCCTGGATCCTCAGGGGCGGACCATCCTGCGTTCCCTGGGGCAGGTGGGATTCCCCGAGGTGTCGCATGTGCGAACCGGACGAACGTTCGACATCCGGTTGAACGCGAAAGACCGCCGGGATGCCGAGGCGCGACTGCGCGCCATGTCGGAGAAGCTCCTGGCCAATCCGGTGATTGAAGCGTTCGAGGTGACGGTGCACGCATGAGATTCGGTGTCGTCACATTCCCCGGCTCCAATTGCGACTACGATGCGTACGCCGCTCTCCGGCACGTCATCGGCGCGCCTGTCGAATTCCTGTGGCACGCCGACACCGATTTGCACGATGTCGATTGCGTCATCCTCCCGGGGGGATTCTCCTACGGCGACTATCTGCGGGCAGGCGCCATCGCACGATTCGCCCCGGTGATGAAGTCGGTGATCCGATTCGCTGAATCCGAAGGGTATGTCTGGGGAATCTGCAATGGATTTCAGATGCTGCTGGAGGCCGGATTGCTGCCCGGCGCGATGCTGCGCAATGCTTCGTTGCGCTTTTCCTGCCGCTGGATTCATCTCCGGGTCGAAACGACCCGAACGGCCTACACGCAACGGTGCCGTCCGCAGCAGATTCTGCGCATCCCGGTTGCGCACGCCGAGGGAAACTATTACGCCGATGACGTGCTCTTAGACGATTTGGAATCGTCCGGCCGTGTCGTGTTCCGCTATGTCGATCCGAGAGGCACGGTCGACGACGCATCCAACCCCAATGGCTCGGCGCGGTCCATCGCGGGCATCATCAATCCCGGCGGCAACGTGCTCGGCATGATGCCGCACCCCGAGCGCGCGGTCGAAAAAATCCTGGGCAGTGCCGATGGTTTGGCGCTCTTTGAATCGCTGATGTCGGCCGACGGACCCGACCGGCGATCGGAATCCGCTGTTGTCGGCCAATCGCTCGATCAGGCACGGGTGTGAAATCTCGCGAACTGACGTTTTTGATCGTCGGCATGATTCTCGCCGCCATTGCCGGAGGGCTGATCGGCGACGTCGCGGGATCGTTCCTGCCCGACGGCACCATGAAGACGCTGTTTCAAACTCACATCAAAATCGGGATCGGGCGCACTGTGGGACTCGACACGGTTGAACCGCTGAGCATCAATCTCTATGCGGTTTCGTTTCTGTTCGGGCTGACCTTTCGGATCAATTTGGTCAGTGTTTTGTTCGTCCTGTTGTTATTCATTTACTTCCGTTGGTGGTACTTGTAGACAGCGCGTCAGGCGGTAACGATCATGCTCGGTGGCATCGGCGCACAAGAATTGCTTCTGATCTTCCTGGTCGTGTTGCTGTTGTTCGGCGCGCGGCGCATTCCCGACATCGCCCAGGGGCTGGGCAAGGGAGTCCGGGAGTTCAAAAAAGCGATGAGCGACACCAAAACCGAACTGGAGCGCTCCTTAGACGAGACCAAACCGCCTCCGAGCGACCGAAACAAAAACGGGACGACTCCGTCTGCATGAGTGTGCCGCGTGCGCGGCTCTGGCGCCATGTTTTCCGATAGCGACATCGACAAGATCGCCGACTGCCTGCAGCCGGCCGAACGCGCCTTCCTGACCGACCATCATCGCATGCGGCTGGTCAACCAGAACGACCGGCGCATGCTCGTCGTCGAGTTGTATCCCGAAGTCCGGCTCGGACGCAATGTCGGCTCGATGATCGTCGTCTACACCTCCGGCGGCCACCTCCAGCTTCACAACTGCACCGGGTTTGTCTGCTCCGATGAACTGGGCGAGGTCACCTTCGTCGGCGAGTCGGAAGGACGGCTTTCCGGGCTGGTGGTCGAACGTGAAGCGGCCTGCTCACTCTACGCGAATGTCACCCGCGACCTGATCTCCGGCGATTTCACCAAGCTCGGAGTCGAAGTCATGCTCTCCGGCGTGGCGCTCTCGCTCACCGAGGGCCTTCTCAAAGACGAGAAGGGCTCCTAAGACCCTCTGACAAAATAACTGAGGCGCGAATCGCGCGGATGTGTGCAGGCTCGGCGGAAGCCTCGCCCTCCCCGATCAATTGAAACGGCTTGGGAGGGCGAGGCTTCCGCCGAGCCTGCCTTCAAGCGCGTGAGTGGCGCCTCAGTCATTCTGTTTGACGCACTAAGCCATCCCAATCAGAGGCTATTGACGCCGACACTCCGAGCCAGCGGGCCGTCTCTTCGTGCCTGATGTCGGCAACCAGCTAAATCCGGAACGACTTGGAGCCGGCGATCTCGTCGACGAAGGCACGGAGGGCGTTGCCGAACTCCTTGGCGGTCTGGTATCGCGTGTGACGGTCCTTGGCGAGCGCCTTGTTGACGATCACGTCGAAGAGGCCGGGGATGTTCGGATCGACCTTGGTGGGCGGATCGGGGTTGGTCTGCGTGATGGCATAGATCAATTGCGAGATGTTCTCGCCGATAAACGGGCGACGATGTGTCAGCAATTCATAGGCGACAACGCCCAGGCTGAAGATGTCGCAGCGGCGGTCGATCTCTTCGCCGCGCAGCAGCTCCGGGGCGATGTATTGCGGCGTACCGACCGCGATCCCGGTCTGGGTCATCGACATGTGCGGTGAATCGAACCGGGCGATCCCGAAGTCGGTCACTTTGATCTTGAAGTTGTCCAGGACCATGATGTTGGCCGGTTTGATGTCGCGATGGACGATCCCCGACGTGTGCGCGTACTCGAGCGCCTCGCAGACCTGGACCAGTATGCGCGCGGCGATACGATAATTGAGTTGGACCTTCTTGCGCACGACCTGTTCGAGCGTATACCCCTCCAGATACTCCATCGCGATATAGTTGAGTTCACCCTCGGCGCCGACGTCGTAGATCGTCACGATATTCGGGTGCGACAGCTTGCCGGCGGCCTTGGCCTCGCGCACCAGACGCTCGCGTAACTCGGCGGCGTGCTCCGGATCGGCGCCGATACCGGCGCGAATGGTCTTCAGCGCGACGAGGCGGTCGATCGCGGGGTCTTTGCCTTTGTAGACCGTGCCCATCGCGCCCTCGCCGAGGATTCCCAGAATCTCATATCGGCCCAGTTGTTTGATCAGAACTTCGCGCGAGGGACGCGTGCGGATCTCGGCTGTGCGCGGGTCGCTGTCGGAGAGGCCCATCGGCTGCGGCGTCACTTCCATCAGATCGCGCGGTTGCGGATCGGACGAATCGGGAATGTCCGCCAGCGGCTGATGCGTGCCAAACACGGCGCTGTCGTCCATCGCAACCGGCGAAACGATCTCCGGCACGTCTTCACCGGTTTTCGGCGGTACCGAAACCGGCGGAATGGACGGAGACGACTGTGACGCGGCGCGCGGCGGTGTCGGCGTTGCCGGCAGTTGCGTTGACGTTTTCTCCAATCCGCTGATAATCTGCGGTGAGACCTCACGGTCGAGATTGCGGACCGGCACGCTGCCCGAACTGGACCGAGCTGAATTCGGAGTGTGCGTCACAGGTTTGGCGATGGCGTGCGGGAGATCGTCTGACGATACCGAAAATTGCGGTCCCGCCGTGCGCGCGGCCTTGCCGACCGGCACGGCATCTGTTGCCACCGGCCGAATGAAGGCCGCAAACGCCAGGAACAACACGATCTCCAGCGTCGGAAACACAGTCTGCGTCAGCAACTTAAAAGAACTGTACAGCACGAAATTCAAGTTCAGGAAGACGAACGCCATCAGCACCAGGGTGATGACGCGATACATGAGCGTTACGCGCGGCAAGACGGCCGCGCAGAAGACACCGATGAGAATCATGACCAGGATATCCAGAATCGTCGACAGCGAGAGCGTGTCGACGAAGCGTCCCGAGACGATGTTCGCCGTTACTTGGGCGATTTTCTCAGTGCGCGCCATGCCAACATCGATCCCGGTCTCCAGCCCCGTGCCGTAACCGGTCGCCGTGACACCCACGATCACGATCTTCTCGGCGATCAGGTCGACCGGGGCCTCGCCTTCCAGTACGCGCGCGGCTGAGATCGACGGGACATTGCCCGACGGTCCGCGAAAATCGATGAGCGACAGCCCGGCGTCGTCGGTCGGTATCGTCTTGCTGGAAAGAGTGATCCCCTGACCCGGCACAATCTTCACCTGCGTGCGGTCGACGCTCATGGCGGCCCGAGCCAGTTGCAATGGCATCGACGGGTAATAGTCCCCGGCATACCGCACGACAATCGGGTCGCGCCGGACGATTCCATCGACATCCTGCCACGAGTTGACATGCCCCATGCTCCAGGCGGCGTCACAAAGCTCCGAATAGGGGAATGTAACGCGCACGCCCTCGAGATACGGCATATCCAGCAGACGGCGTGCGTCATCGAACGCCACCAGACTGGAGCGGGCCACATTCCCGGGCGGCACAGTGCCGGTCCAGGAGCGGTCGTCTTCGGTGTCGCGGCGGGCCAGCGTAAAACTCATCGGCACTACAACGCGCCCCGATTGGCGCACCATCTCTGCCAGGAACAGATTCCCGGCAGGGTCGGAGGCAAACTCGGTCGGCAGTTCCAGATCCAGACCGATGGCTTTCGGCCGGTACTCGTTCAACATGCCGACGATGTATCCCACCCGTTCGGCATCCCATGGCCAGGGTCCCAGTTTGTTGACCGCCTCGTCGTCGATATTGACGATCACGACGCCGTTGGTGGCGACGTCGTTGCGGCTGGCGCCGACCATTACGTCCTGGATGGCCAGTTCCACCGTCGCAAACAGTCGATGATTGTCGAGGTAGAGGACCGTCACCAGGAGGGTGATCAGCCCGCAGAGCAGGTACGGCCCATAGCGGCGTGCCAGGGGACTCTCGTGCATCCGCAGCTTCGGTCCCGATCGCTTGCGCTTTTCCATGGCATGTCGCCGACGCGGCGCGCTGGCTACGCGGTTCCCCCGGAGACGAAGCGGAAGACAGAGCGGCCGATTTGGACCAAATCCGCATTCTTCAAAAAGACTTCATCCACCGGCTCGCCGTTGACCCGGGTCTTGTTGTGGTGACCGACGTTGGACAGCCGATAACGCCCGTCCTGCGGCGTGATCTTGGCCTGAATGTCGGGTACAAACCAGCCGCGCACCCGGACATTGCAGAACGGCGCCTTGCCGAATGTCACGGTCGAGGTTCCGAGTTGGACTTCTTCGATATCGGTGTCGCCCTCGCCCAAGAGCACTGCGACGCCGCCGGAGCGTGACACGACCTCGCGATAGCGCTTGTCCTGCTCGATGCGATCGCGTTGTCGTTTGGTGTTCAGTACCATCGTACCGTCGAGGTCGGAGACTTTCGTCTCGGATGCCGATTGCGGCTGTAATGTCAGCGTGTACTTGCCGATGGTGACCACATCGCCTTCGTGCAGGATTTCCTCTTCGACGCGACGATTGTTGACGAACGTACCGTTGAGCGATTCGTTGTCGATCAGGACCGCATTCTGAGGTCCGATTTCAATCAGCGCGTGCTTGCGCGAGACGCCACGGTTATCCAGCACGATGTCGTTGTCCGACGTGCGCCCGATGGTGATGCGGCGCTTTTCGGTGATCACGCGTTCGATGACTTTGTCCTCATAGCGGACGATGATCTCGGTCATTCCGTCCTCCCGACCCGATTCCACATTGTAGGTATGCGACCCCCAACACCCGCCTGCGGCCACGTTGCGGCGGTCGCAGGGGACACCTATATTCTTCGTCATGCGGATCGGAAACTTGACGCTGGAGGGACGGGTGTTGTTGGGGCCGATGGCTGGGGTAACCGATACGCCGTTTCGGCGCATTTGTCGCCGGTTTGGGGCGGCGTTGGTGTACACTGAGTTTCTGTCAAGCGATGGCTTGGTCTTACGACAGGCGAATCAGGCACACAAACTCTTGCTGGCCGATGATGAGCATCCCGTTGCCTACCAATTGTTTGGAGCCAACACCGAACTGTTTGCTCGGGCGGCTGCCGTCATCATGGAAAACGGCCCCGACCTGATCGATCTGAACTTCGGCTGTCCGGTCAAGAAAGT
This sequence comes from Candidatus Zixiibacteriota bacterium, assembly GCA_036397555.1. Taxonomy (NCBI): domain Bacteria; kingdom Pseudomonadati; phylum Candidatus Zixiibacteriota; species Candidatus Zixiibacteriota bacterium. The sequence goes on from DASWIS010000031.1 coordinate 69,657, forward strand.
GGTCAAAGGAAACGCTGGAGCGGCTGTCCTGCGCGACCTGAACCGCCTGGAGGCGATCGTGCGAGCGGTCGTCGAATCAGTGCCCGTGCCGGTCACCATCAAGATGAGAGCCGGATGGGATGCGGATTCACTTGTTTATCAGGAAGCGGCAGAACGCGCCATTTCGGCGGGGGCAATGGCCGTCACGCTCCACGCGCGCACACGCGCGGACGGCAACTGGGGACCCACCTATCACCGCGGCGCATGCTGGGAATGGATTGCGGACTTGAAGAGAAATGTCACAACTGTCCCCGTCATCGGCAACGGCGACGTCGATTCGCCGGAATCGGCCGCGCGCATGCTTGACGAAACCGGTTGCGATGCCGTCATGGTAGCGCGCGCGGCGATCGGCGCGCCGTGGATATTTGCCCAGATCAACAAGTACCTCGAAACCGGCGAGCATTTGCCGGAGCCGTCGATACACGACCGGCTGGGCGTGGCATTACACAATCTGCGGGAGAAGATTGCCGAGTCGGGACACGAGCGCGGCGCGGTGTTCCATATGCGCCGACAGATGGCGGCTTACATCAAGGGGCTGCCCGGCGGTGGACGGCTCCGCTCGGCGCTCATGACCGCCGAATCATTTCAGTCCGTGCGCGCACTCTTCGCCGACTATATGAACCGGCGCCGCGATGACTGGACGGACGACGATGACTGGCTCAGCGAGTATCTGCCTTTCGATCGCGGCTGGATGCCGGTTCGCCGTGTCGGGGCGGCCGCCAGATGAAGTCTCTTTACATTGATGGGCAGGCGGGCGCGGCCGGGGACATGCTGCTCGGCGCTCTGATCGATTTGGGGGTCGATCCGAATCGTATCATCGGGACATTGCGGCCGATCGTTTCCGACCATTTCGACATTCATGTGGAGACAGTCAGTCGCTGCGGCATCAATGCCAGGCGCGTGCATGTCGAGGTTTCCGGCAACACCGAACATCGTCACCTGTCGCAGGTTGTTGCCGGGCTTGATAAGGGATCGTTAAGTGCCAATGTGCGACAGCGCGCCGAGAATGTCTATCGGCGCCTGGCAGAGGCGGAGGCACACGTCCACAATTCCACGCCGGAGAACGTGCACTTTCACGAGGTCGGCGCCGACGACGCCGTCATCGATATCGTCGGTGTCCTGTGCGGAATCGAATGGCTGGGTGTCAATTCGGTTTATTGCGAGCCCCTTGTCTTGGGCAGTGGCGTCGGCACATCGGCACACGGGCCGATCCACTATCCCGCGCCGGCCACACTGCAACTGCTGAAGGATAAGCCGACGCGCATGGTGTCCGGACTGGGGGAGACGACAACGCCGACCGGAGCTGCCATCCTGGCCGAAATCGCCGAGTTTACTGACAGCGTCTTAATCGTTCCCGAACGCATCGGTTATGGCGCCGGGACACGAGAGCTGCCGGATCGTCCCAATCTGCTTCGCGCCACACTGGGCGCAGTTCCCGCATGGACCCAATCCGACACCTTGTGGTTGTGCGCCTCCGATATCGACAACACCCGCCCGGAGGTTTTCGAATGGGTCGAGCAGAAAATGCGCGACGCCGGCGCTGTAGATGTCACACTCGTCGACGTCGGCATGAAAAAGGGGCGTCACGGCGTGCGTGTCGAAGCGCTCTGCGATTCGTCGACGCGCGCCGCCATTACCGATATTCTGTTGTCGGAGACGGGGACACTCGGTGTGCGCTGGCACAGCGTGGTCCGTTCCAAGCTCCCGCGCACGGTCGAGACGGTGGGCACGCCATGGGGACCGATCCGTGTCAAGGTTGCGCACACAACACTTGGCCCACGGGGAATCCCCGAATACGACGACTGCCGTCTGGCGGCTGCCGCCAGCGGCGTGCCCTTGATCGCGATCATGGAAGAGGTCTCGCGCCGGTTTGCCGAGAGTCGTGCCGCCGCCAACCACCACGCGGAAGGATAGAGGATGGGTTTGCAATCGATCTGGGTATTTGCGCAGCAGAAAAACGGTGTCATCGCCGGACACGCCTATGAAGCGTTGAAAGCCGCACGCCAATTGGCGCCGCAGGGCGGCGGCACAGTGACCGCTGTCTGCTTCGGCCACGCAATCAGCGAAGCCGCCGCACAACTGACCGCGCGCGGCGCCGATCTTGCCTTGATCGCCGACGATCCGTCGCTGGAGCACTTTGTCGACGATCTTTACGCCGAACTGCTGGCGCGCTGGATTCGCACCGACGGCCCGCAACTCGTGTTGGGTGTCTCCAGTTTCTACGGACGCGCCTTGTTCCCACGTTTGGCGGCGCTCCTGAAGTGCGGCCTGGTGGCCGATGCCGGCTCGTTGTCGCTCAACGACGGGAATCTCAGCGTGGTCAAGGCGACCTACGGCGGCAAAGCGTTCACCGCCCACGAGTTCACCGGCAATCCTCCATGGCTGGTGACCCTGCGCCCCAAGTCTTACGAAGAATGCAAAGATGGCGGCTCCGGCGCGACGCCGACGTCGCGTCCCGCCGACGATCTGCCGCAGCCGCAGATTGCCGTCACCGCATCCGAAGCGTCCGATTCCGGCAAAGTGACACTGACCGAGGCGGACATCATTGTTTCCGGGGGACGCGGACTGCGCGGGCCGGATAACTACAAGCTGGTCGAGGACTTGGCCGCCGTGCTCGGCGCCGCGACCGGCGCCTCACGCGCGATCGTCGATGCCGGCTGGGTGCCGTATGCACGGCAGGTCGGGCAGACCGGCAAAACTGTCAATCCCAAGCTCTACATCGCCTGCGGCATCTCCGGTGCGATCCAGCACTTAGTCGGCATGCAATCGTCGCGCGTCATCGTCGCGATCAACAAAGACCCCGACGCACCGATCTTCAAAGTCGCCAGCTATGGCATCGTCGGCGATGTTTTCGAATACCTTCCGGCCATCACGCAGGTGTTCAGGGAAAAGCTGGGCGGCTGACGAACGCTCAGGCGAGACGACCGATGGCAAGGCGGCACATTGCAACGGCCGCGCGCCGGGCGCTTCCAGTGGGCGCGACCGTCGGCGTTTGCGACCTCGGCACTTTCTCCTGTTTGTTCCTCATGGCACGGGTCAGCCGGCACGGGCTGGTGCCGCTGGAGGAGAGCAGACACACGATCGATTTGCTCGCCGGCATGGCTGCCGATTGTTGGATTACTCACACGGCGCAGTCGCGGGCGATGCGAGCAGTGGCCGCATTCAGCACGTTGTGTCGAGGTCACGCCTGCGCGCGGTCAGTCGTCGTCTGCACGGCGGCGATCCGATCGGCCCCCAATCGTCGTGCCGTAGTGGCCGCGCTGCGTCATTCGATCCGGCATCGCGTCATTGTTCTCAGCGCGCGGACGGAGGCGCGGCTGACCGCGATCGGGGCATTATCCGGATTGACGCGCGGCAGCCGTCCTTCGACCGTCATCGACGTCGGCGGCGGCTCCACGGAGATCATCAACACCGCCACAAACCGGTTTGTCGGGATTCCAATTGGTGCGGCTCGCGCCACGGATACCTGGGGAAGAAAACTGCCGCGGAATCGTCACGAGCGCTCACGCCACCATCGGAAATGTTGTGAACAGGACATCGCAGGCATCCCCATCGATTGTGCCGGACAATCAACGACTGTCGTTGGCGTGGGCGGCACCATCACGACGTTGGCAGCGATTTCCATGCGACTGAAATCGTTCGATGCCGACGCAATCCACGGCCGTGTTTTGACTCTCGATGAGATCACACGTCGGGCGGACGAGTTCTCGCTAATGACCCGGCAGCAGCTTGCAGCACTCATTCCATTCGATCCCAGGCGTGCCCGGGTGCTGACCGCTGGAACTCACATATGGGCCGGGGTGTTAAACGCCCTGAACGCTCCAGGGGTGCGCGTCTCTGTGCGCGGACTCAGGTGGGGAGCCGCCGACCAGATCTGCAGAGGCATCCATCTGCCGGGCTTGCGCTTGGACGCGGTACAAAGGACTTGACCCCGACAGCAACAGGCGGCAGATTCGCACCTTCACCCGATGCAGAGCGACTGATCACGCCAATTCCTCGCCAGATGAAATCCCTCAATCGACGCGCGATCGGCACCCTGATACTGGCCGTGCTGGCGGGCTGCGCTTCATCGGTGACGGCCGCGCAACTCGGGAGGCAGGTCCCGCGCCACTGGTCGTTTGAGTTCGATGGATTGGCCCATTCCCTTGGACAATCAAGCACCAGCGATACCGTCTTCGGCTCCAACACAATCTCTGATATCATCTATTCCCCGCCGGCTATCTGGATGGCGACATCGGGCGGCGTCAGCATGCTCACTCCTCCCGGCAACGATTGGACCACATACACCGACGAGGACGGACTCGGGAATCTCGAGATCCCGGCCATCGGCGTTTTCGGCAGCGGCGTCTGGGCGGCGGCAGCGCATGGTGAGGAACGCGAGGGGCAGCTCGTACAGTGGGGAGATGGCCTGTATTTGTTCAACGAAGCGACGGATATGTGGATCGATCGCTCACCGCACAGTGAACTCCCCGACGGCAGCATCGATCAGGCCTCGGATGCCTTTATGTTGTGCTTTGATCTGGCTGAGTTTCGCGGCGCCATCCTCGGGGCGTGTTTTGCCGGCGGGCTGGTGATCTCTCCCGACGAGGGGATGACATGGTGGAACATCTATCGCGATGCGGCCGCCCGGTCGGACCTGGAGAATCACAGATTCAATGACTTGGGCAACCGCTACTTCTCGGTTGTCGTCGACTCCTCGGTGTCCGACTCGATTGCGATCTATGCCGGAACGGCATACGGCATCAACAAGTTCACCTTTCTGGATCCGTCACTGAAGGTGACCGGATTCGACATTACGGATTTGTCACTCTCGGGTTCCCGACTGGTCGTCGCCTCCGAAAGCGGACTCTCCGTATCCGAAGATCGCGCCGGATCGTGGGTGACTTACTACGACACCGACGGTCTGCCGAGCAATTTTGTCAGCGCCGTCGATGTCAATGGCGACACGATCTGGGCGGGATTTTCCAACGAAGACGGCACGATCGGAATGGGGCTGGCGTGGTCGCCCGATAATGGGGAGACATGGAATGTTCCCGATGAGCAGCCCGCAGCAGTCGTCGGGCCCGGCCGTGTCCCGCGTCAGATTGCGGCCACGACGGGTGAGGCCTGGTACGCGTGTTCCGACGTCGGTATTCTGCGCGCCATCACGACCGCCGATCCCGCGGAGATCATCGGCGAAGGATACCTGACCGATCGCGAGGGGCTGGCGGTCTTTCTCCAGCAGAATGGCGGGCCAGCCGATCTCTACGTCGGCACCGACATCGGCATCGTCACGTTCGATCTCGACGGCGACCCAACGATACTCGACACCCTCGCAGTCGGCACTCCCGCCGACAACATCAGCCAGCGCGTGGTGCGAATCGCAAGTCAACAGCTTCCCTGCTCCGACACAGCGGAGTCGGCGCTGTGGGCGCTCACACGGGATTCCGATGACGAGGCGGGTCCACGTGACGGCCATGCCATTTCCGTCGACGGCGGCGTGGCATGGACGGTCGCGTCGCGTCGCATCGCGCCCAATGACGTCACATTCCTGGGATGCCGGTATTTTCTTGCCTCCGACAGCGGGCTGGCCGAAGGGAACTATACACGATACGACAGCCTGCTGTTCACGCCCAGTTATGAAGCGGTCATCACGGCGGGACGTGTCAGTCGTCGCGCGCAGTCGATCGCACTCGAAGTCGGTTTGGACGATGTCGGTAATGACAGCTTGGTCGCGCTGTGGGTCGGGGCCGATTCGGGTCTGGCACGCTCCTATGATCTGAATGCGACTTGGGGCGTCGTGTTCGCGAATGCCGATCCGTATGAGTTCGATCAGTTCCTCAATCCGGTCTATCTCGGAGTCGACACGCTGGAAAACTTCAATTGGCTCCCGGGGAATTTCGTCCCGACGCTCGCCCTGCAGCCGACCGGCGGCAAAAGCGTCGTCTGGGCGGGTGTGCGCGCAACCAGACAGGGGCGGTCCACCAGCGACTTTAATACCGGGAGCCGCGAAATCGACGGCATTACCTACTCGCGCGACGGCGGGCTGACATGGACCACGCCCGTTCGCGGACATCAGGTCTGGAACTTCGCCTTCGACGGCGCGCATGTCTGGGCGGCCACCACACAGGGATTGCTACACTGGGATGGAACGGGTGGTACACCCTGGGATACGATGAATGTCTTAGTCGATCCACAAACAGGGTCGGTCATCGACTCGACCGTCGAAGTGCTCGCCGTCGAGGTCATCGGCGATGAAGTCTGGGTGGGGACGGAGAACGGCCAGGCGATCCTCGACAAGTCGGGCAACGTTCTCGCCGTCCGGCGCACGTTTCGACCGGTCGAGCCCGGCGCTCCCGGTGCGGAGGGGGGCACCTATGCCACGCCGGTTCCTTTCTCGCCGACCTTCTCACGCTCAACCGGCGGTCTGCGACTGCACTATCTGCCCCCGGTTGACGGCAACGTGACGATCAAGATCTACGACTTCTCGAATAATCTCGTCAGGACACTGCTGGATGACGAGCATCGTGAGGGCGGGCGTCAGTACGATGAGACCGACATCTGGGACGGCCGCAACGGCGACGGTGATTTCGTCGCAACCGGCACTTACTTCTATATCATCGAGTATGCCAACGGCGCCACGCACTGGGGGAAGATTGCCATCATCCCGTAGATTCCTGCTCACCATGGGGGTGATCTGTGCGATGGCCTCATCGGTTCGCGCCGATGAATCCGGCGGCCAGGCGAGCGCCTATCTGGAATGGGGTGTCGGTGCGCGTCCGGTCGCGATGGGGGGCGCGTACTCCGCAGTGGCCGATGGCCCCACCGGGTTCTGGTGGAATCCCGGCGGTCTGTCGCAAGTCCGTCAGCCGACCATCGAGGCGGCGATGCGCACAATGAGCTTCGACCGGCAGGCCGGGTACGGTGTCCTCGCATATCCTTTCAGCCGCGAAGAAGCGGCGTTGGCGTTGTCGTGGATTTATGCCGGGGTCGGCGATCTCTTCGAATATAATCTTGATGGTGTACGGGGCGATCAGATTTCCGATTACGCCAACGCAGTCGCCTTTTCCTTCGCGCGCCGTTTCACCGACGAGCACAATCCGCTGGCGCTCTCGCTCGGTCTGAATGTGCGCTATGTCCAACACAACATCGCCGGTATCGATGCGTTCTCCGTCGGGTTTGACCTCGGCACGCATGTCCGTTACCGCCTGCGGGGCCGATATGTCGATGTCGAGGGGGACAATCCGCCGGAGGTGATGTTCGGCCTGTCGGTTCAGCGCATCAATCAGAAGTTTCCGTGGACCACCAGCGACTACTGGGTGCCGCGCGGCGAGGGGGGCGCGAGTTTCGAGGAAAGCTTTCCCTTCCTGGTGCGCGGCGGCACTGCGGCACGGTTTATGCAGGGACGCGGGCTGGTGGCATTCGATCTTTCGGTCGACGAAAAGCAGGGCGCCGAGTGGCATGTCGGCGCCGAGGGCCAACCGCACCCGCTGGTGGCCATTCGCGCCGGTCTCGACAACGGCGATCCGACCTTCGGCGGCGGCCTGCGGCCCAAAATCAACAAGCGCTGGGAACTGATCTTCGACTATGCCTTTGCGATCCAACCCGATGCCATCGACGCCGAGCACATCTTCTCAGTCGGCGCGCGTTTCTGAGCAGGGGCGGCCGCCCAAGGGTCGTCTCATCGCCTGAAGCTGCGTGAATAGTATGCACAGATCTGCAGATCATCATCGATGCGGCAACCTCGCGCTCCCGCTGGGGCTGATGCTATCGTCGGTCATCCTTGCGACCGCGGCGCAGGCACAGAGCGACAAACCGACCGGGTTCAGTGTCCTGACAATCGGCGGAGGCGCACGCGCCATCGGGCTCGCGGAGACGATGGCGGCGGACGGCGACGACCCATTCGTGATCGAGTACAATCCTGCCGGATTGACAAAAGTCGATCGCTTCACGGTATCGTTTGCGCACAACAAATACTTTCTGGATACGCGAGGAGAGTACCTCGCCGCCGCCGTGCCGCTGGGACGATGGGCCGCCGGTGTGCGCGTGGGATATGTCGGGACCGATGACATACCGTTGCGCGATGGACCGTCGGAGCAGCCCCTGGGGCTGTACGGCGCATCCGACGGGATCTTTCAGGGCGCGATCGCCGGACCGATCGATGAACGGCTTTCCGTCGGCGTCTCGGCCGCCTGGGTGGTCGAACACATCGATGTCGAAAGCGCCGAAGCGGTCGCTCTGGGGGCCGGTATTCTCTACAAACTCCAGCAACGCGTCATGCTGGGAGTCGCGTTTACCAATGTCGGTCCGCCGACGAAATTCATCGAACGCGAGTTCAAACTCCCGAATCTCATGCGGGCGGGCACTGTGGTGACGCTCGCCGATGCCACGGCGCGCGCGGAGATGGTGGTCGCCGACAACGACAACGTGAAATGGCATCTGGGCGGCGAGTACGCCGTCGATCCACGGATCGCCATTCGCGCCGGCGTCAAGGTCGGCTACGACACGCAATGGCTGGCGGCCGGTTTCGGCGCGAAGCTTCCCGATGGCCGCCTCGGGGTCGATTATGCGTACGCACCGTATACCGACGACCTCGGCACGACCCACCGCTTCGGCATCACCGTCCGTCCGTAGACGCTCTCCTCATCACACCGGATCAGTTTGGCGTTGACGACCGATGCGGTCGCCGGTTTATAACGCGTGTGTTCTCGTTTGCGAGTCGTGGGCAGCGCCCGTTCGCGTTGGCCCTGCTGATTCTCCTCAGCTCAAGCGTTGCTGTCCTGGGCGACAATGGCTCGCCGGTTGCCGATGCCGGTCTCTGGGGCACGGGAAAGATTCCGGAGTTCATTGCCGTTCTCCTGCTGTCATTGGTCATGGTGATCGGCGTTATCCATGTCCGACGCCGGGGCCGTCCACAGTTGCGGCCCCTGCCGCCGATCGCAGCAGTTGACGATGCCATCGGGCGTGCCACAGAGCAGGGGACAGCGGTCATCTACACGACCGGCTGGGGCGGCGACATGTCGCGCCCGACCATCATGGCGTCGATGGAGATTCTCGGATCGGTCGCCTCGCGCGCGGCGCGGAATGGCTGCCGATTGCTCGTACCCTCGCACGACCCGGTCATCGTCGGCGTCGCACAGGATACGATCAGCCAATCGGCGACCGTCGCCGGACGCCCCGACTGGTTTGCGTCATCGGATGTCACATTTGTCACGCAGAGCCAGTTCGGATATGCCTCGGCGTTTGCCGGATTGGTGGCACGACATCACCCCGGATCGGTTTTCCTGATCGGCACGTTCGAGGGTGAGGCGCTGATCCTCGCCGAAGCCGCGCATGATGCCGGTGCGGTGACGATTGCCGGCACAGACTCGACAATTCAACTGTCGTTCTTTCTGGTCGCCTGCGACTACACGCTCATCGGTGAGGAGTTGTTTGCCGCTGCCGCGATGGTATCGGGCGATGAACACGCTGCCGCGGCGGTGCTGGCGCAGGACATGATCAAGTATCTGATTCTGCTGCTTCTGCTGATTGGGGGCATTCTTGTCGGCTTCGGTTTCAATCTCAACGATCACTTGTAGCGCCTTCGGCCCGTGTGGTCGCCATGCGTGATCGTCTGGCCGTCATGGCGGCTTCCGCGTGCGGCGTGTTGCTGGTCGTCCAATACTTCGTCAACGCCGATTGGCTGCAAGCGTCGTACCGGCTGCTGCTGTCGTGGATGCAGGCGATCTTCGCCTTCGCACTCGTCGTCGGGGTCCTCGCCGTCATCCGGGACCGAATCGCGCGCGCGGGACGCACGACTGAAGAGCGCGTCAATGCGGTGGTGATGGCCGGCGCCGCACTGGTGATATCGCTGCTCGGGTTTGTCGGGGGGACCGGCCGTGAGTCGCCCTTTCAGTGGGCCTTTGTCCATCTGCAGGCGCCGATGCAGACGACTGTGTTCTCGCTGCTGGCGTTTTATGTCGCCACGGCGGCGTATCGCGGATTCCGGGCGCGCACCATCGAGTCGGGCGTGCTCGTCGTTGCGGCGCTGATCGTGTTGCTCGGACGTGTCCCCATCGGCGAGTGGCTCACTCCCGTGCTGCCGGGTGGAGCGGATTGGATCCTCAACACACCGGCGCTCGCCGCCAAACGTGCGATCCTGATCGGTATCGGATTGGGAATGGCGGCCACGTCATTACGAGTCATCGCCGGGATCGAACGCACTTACCTGGGGGGACGTTGACCGGATGAACGAGCGGTCGCTCATCTTCCTCGCACTCGCCGTCATTGTGTCGGCGGCGCTCCTGTTGCGTCCCGGGCTCCCCATCGGTGTCACCGATTCCGCACATGAGGTCTTCGAACTGATTGAATCGCTGGATTCCGGCGATGTGGTCATGATCTCGTTTGACCATGAGGCCTCCAGTTTGCCCGAGGTCGGACCGTTGGGCGCCGCGATCGCCGACCACTGCTTCAGAAAGCGTATCAACGTCGTCGGGTTGGCGCTCTTCGCTGAGGGGACCGCCGCCGGATATGAACTGCTCACCGAACGCGCCGGCGGTGCCGGAGCGCGCTATGGCGACGACTGGATATATCTCGGATTCCGTCCCCAATACACTGCCGCCATCCTCGGAATGGGTGAATCGATCCCCGATGTGTTCGCCGCTGATTACCGGGGGACCGAGATCGGAACCCTGCCTCTGGGCAGAAGAGTCCTGGACTACAATGACATTGATTTGGTCGTTTCGGTCGCCGACGGTTCGATGCCGACATACTGGGTCGAGTACGCACAGGCGCGGTACGGGCAAAAGATCGTTGCCGCGCTGTCGGCGGTGATGGTGACATCATTTACTCCATATCTCGAAGCCGGACAATTGGCCGGGATTCTGCCGGGATTGCGCGGCGCCGCCGCATACGAACAGTTGTTGAACTCGCCCGGCGCGGGATCGCGCGGCATGGATGCGATTTCCGGCGCGCATGTGCTGCTCGCCCTGTTGGTCGTCGCCGGCAATATCCAACTGTGGCGATCGCGACGCCGTCGAAAGAACCCGTGATCGGCATGAATCTGGAGACCTCCATAACAGCCCTGTTAACGCTGGCGATCTACTCGTTTCTGGCCGGAGACAATCCGATCTATCGCTTTGCCGAGCATCTCCTTGTCGGGCTGACATTGGGATACTCGCTGGTCATTACCGTCAGCTCGATCATCATGCCCGAGGTGATATCGCCGCTGGCAACAGGAGAATGGCAGGCGGCCTTTCCCCTGTTGCTGGGGTCCATGATGTTCCTTCGTCTGGTGCCGCGCGCGCGTGGCTGGTCGCAGATACCGATGGCGATCATCATCGGTTGCGGCGCCGGACTGGCGCTCCCCGCGATGCTCAAGGCGCGGGTCGTGCAGCAACTGGGCGCGACCATTGAAGGCGTGGGTTCCGTCGATGGTATTCTCATCCTGATCGGCGTGGCGACGACCTTGGTGTATTTCATCTTCACGCGACGCGACAGCGGAGCTGCCGGCTTCACATCGCGCATCGGCCGGGTTTTCATGATGGTCTTCTTCGGCGCGACATTTGCCTACACCGTGATGTCGCGCATGACCCTGCTCATCGGCCGACTGGAATTCCTGTTGGGTGACTGGCTCGGCTTGCTCGGGTAGCCGATCGGGAGACGACAATGACCTGCCCGCGCTGCAAGATTGCCATGGTCGAGCAGAAACGGGTCTTCCATGGCCAACGCAAGTGGTTGTGCCCACGCTGCAAACGTGCCCGCTTTCAACAGGTTAAGAAGGGGCTAACCCCGCCGCCCACTCGGCCGCGCCGCTGACGGTCCCCACGCCATCTGCGTCGGCAATCTTCGCAATTGCCGATCCGTCAGATCACGTATAAGTTTCCTGTAGGGGGGGCTTTGCCGATCAATACACAGTGATGATTCGTCGCGCGCTATTCAGCCTGCTGGCCGGGTTCGTCTTCTCGGCCATTTTCGTGTTCGCGCTCCCTCTGCCTCTGATTTCCGAGGGGGACTTTTCTCCGGATCTGATCCCGCCGGTCCAGGAGGCCGCGTGGACGATCCGCAGCGAGTTTCCCGACCCGCGTCTGGCCAAGGGGCCGCGTGTGCGCTGTGCCTCGGCGCTGGTTGTCGACAATGTGGCCGGGGAAATCCTCTACGAACGCGATGCCCACACGCGCCGTCCGATCGCCTCGCTGACCAAGCTGTTGACCGCCATGGTCTTCCTCGAGTCGCGTGTCGATCTCGACTCGACCGCCCAGATCACGGACGAAGACGCCGCCAATTCCAGCCGCTCATACCTTCGAAACGGCGAAATCCTCACGTTGCGCGAATTCCTCTATGCCGCACTGATGACATCCGACAACCGTGCCGCGCGGGTGTTGTCGCGCTCGGCGGGAATCACGCAGGAGCAGTTCGTTGAACGCATGAATGAGAAGGTGCGCGAACTGGGATTGGACTCGACCTTCGTGGTCGAGCCGACCGGCCTCTCAGAACTGAATGTATCAACCGCGTTCGATTGCGCGCGGCTCGTCAACGCCGCCGTGCAGAATCACCTGATCCGCCACATCACCCAGCAGCGCGAGTTCACGATTCAGGGGCGCGATCGCCGTCACCGTACGCACCGTCTCGCCAACACCAACCGGCTCCTGTATGCTGATTACCATTTCGCCTGCGCCAAGACCGGCTATATCCTCGAGGCCGGGTGGTGCATCGCCGCGCGCGCGACATCGCCGCAAGGCAACGATGTCACCACCGTCGTCCTCGGGGCGCCCAGCGACGGATTCCGCTTTGGGTCTCTGCGCAACGCGATCAATTGGGCATTCGCATTGCCCACACATCGAAGAGCCAACTCCCGCTCCGAGGGCTGAGCGTTGACGAAGCCGCCGCCCGACCCCACTCCTGATCTGGCCGCAACCATTGACACCGGCCTGGATCAACTTGCCGGCAGCTTCGAAGAGATTGAATCCCGCTTGACCCAACTGGCATTACAATCAGCATCTCATTCGCGCGAAACCGCCGAACTGCGCGCCCAGATCGAGACCATTCAGGAGACATTGGAGTCGATTGTGCAACAGTTGGATCTGCTGGTACGGACGAGCGAGCACCGCACGGTCGCCTAAGCGGTTCTGATGATCACCAAGTCCAGGAAACGAATCGTCCCTTACAACGTCTACGCCCCGATCCGGGATGGATTACGGTATCTGCGATCGTTTCGTTATGCGGGGGGACGATACGAATGTCCACTTTGCAAGGGGCGGTTTTCGACTTTTCGTTCGACTGGGCAACGGGCCACGGTCCTGGCCGATAGGCAGGTCGTTGGCGCCGGGTACCGTCAGAATGCCAAATGCCCCCGCTGTCGTTGCGACGACCGGGAACGGCTTGTATATCTTTTTCTCACTCGGCGCGCGGGCGATTTGCTCGCCCGGGGAATTAGGCTGCTCCATGTTGCGCCCGAGAAGAGACTCTGTACATGGCTGAGGTCTCATCCGAATATCGACTACGTGTCGGTGGATCTGGACTCGCCGTTGGCGCAAATGCAGATGGACATCACCGACATCACCTTCGCCGACAACAGCTTTGAACTGATCATCTGTAATCATGTGTTGGAGCACATCCCCGACGATGCCCAGGCGATGCGTGAACTGTTCCGGGTTCTCAAACCCGGAGGACTGGCAATTCTGCAAGTACCGATCTCCTATGCGATCGATTCCACCTACGAGGATTTCACGATTGTGGATTCCGAAGCTCGTCTGGCGGCCTTCGGACAGCGTGACCATGTGCGAATCTATGGCCCCGACTATCCCCAGCGCCTTGGGCGGGCGGGTTTTGCCGTGAAAGCTCATCCGGTCACCGAGATGTTCCGCGACGACGAAGTTGACCAATTCAGACTTCTCATAAACGAGAGGCTTTTTGAGTGTCGGAAACCAGAGCCATCGTAATCGGTACTCTTTCTTTCCCCCCCCAAAAGTGATTGAACCCCATCGGGTCACGGCGTAGATTGCCGGGTCGCCGTGGATTGAGGGTCGAGCCGTTTCGGGCGGCGACGTGCGCCGTCGAACGGAGTATCCCGTATGCTCGCCAAAATCACCTCATCGGCGGTCCTGGGCATCGACGCCTATTTGGTCGAGGTCGAGGCCGATATCTCGCCGTCACTGCCCGCTTTCGTAACGGTCGGGCTCCCGGAGGGCGCGGTGCGCGAGGCGCGTGAACGGGTCCAGGCGGCGATTAAAAACTCCGAGTTCATGTATCCCAACAAAAAGATTACGATCAACCTCGCCCCGGCAGACATCCGCAAGGAGGGCTCGGCCTTTGATCTGCCGATGGCGGTCGGGATCATGGCGGCGACCGGGCAGATTCTGCGCGAGGATTATTCCGAATACGTGCTCGTCGGGGAGCTTTCTCTCGATGGATCGCTCAAGCCGATTCACGGTGTCCTGCCCATGGCGCTCAAAGCGCTGGCCGATGGTAAGAAGGGATTTCTGGTCCCCGATGAAAACGCGCGCGAAGCCGCCATCGCCAAGGGACTGAAGGTCTATCCGGTGCGCTCGTTGCGCGACACGGTCACTTTTCTGGAAAACGGCGACTCAGCGGTCCCGTACGATCTCGACATCGACGAGGTCTTTGCCGAGGCGCGTGTCTACCCGGTCGATTTCACCGACGTCAAGGGACAGCAACTGGCCAAGCGCGCGCTCGAAGTCGCGGCCGCGGGCGGGCACAATGTCATCATGGTCGGGCCGCCGGGATCGGGCAAGACGATGCTGGCGCGACGTTTCCCCACCATCCTGCCCGACATGACGCTCGATGAAGCGCTCGAAACGACCAAGATTCACTCCGTATCCGGGACGCTCCAGGCCGGACGCGCTCTGATCGCAAATCGTCCCTATCGCTCGCCGCATCACACGATTTCCAATGCGGGCCTGGTTGGCGGCGGCACGACGCCGCGTCCCGGCGAGGTCTCACTTGCGCACAATGGCGTGCTGTTCCTCGATGAGCTGCCGGAGTTTAACAAGGACGTCCTTGAAGTGTTGCGTCAGCCCATCGAAGACGGGCATGTCACCATCGCCCGCGCGGCGCTGACTTTGACGTTCCCGGCCCGCTTCATGCTGGTCGGCGCGATGAACCCGTGCCCCTGCGGGTACTACGGCTCGTCCCTTCACGACTGCACCTGCTCGCAGCAGCAGATCACGCGCTACATGTCGAAGATTTCTGGTCCGCTGATGGACCGCATCGACATCCACATCGAAGTGCCCGCCGTGAAGTTTAAGGAACTCTCGTCGGAGGAGGCGGGCGAGCCCTCGGCCGTCGTGCGCCAGCGTGTCAACACCGCCCGCAAGCGGCAAATCGAACGCTTCACCAAAGAACCGGGCATCCATTGCAATGCGCACATGGAGTCCAAACACCTGCGCGAGTATTGCCCGATTTCCAATGAATCGCTTGATTTGATGCGCCGCGCGATCAACAAACTGGGGCTCTCGGCGCGCGCCTATGATCGCATTCTCAAAGTCTCGCGTACGATCGCCGACCTCGAAGGGACCGGGGACATTCACCCGCAGCACATTGCCGAAGCGATCCAATACCGCAATCTTGACCGCAACATCTGGATGAACTGATGAGCAATCCCGAACTCAAAGACGCTGTCTGGCAGGTGCTTGAGCAGGCCGCCCGTCATCAGGAAAGCGGCGGCACGGTGCACTCCGACTATATCATCCGCAAGTTCCCGCAGGTGAATGAAATCGAACTCATCAACGCCATCGGCGAGTTGGTCGAGGATGGAAAGGTTACGGTCAAGGCCGCCACGATCGACGCGCATGGAAACGCCACGGCCTATCACATCCATGTGCGCGACGTCGGGGACCGTCCCGATGCGCCGCCGACTCGCGGGCCGCGCATCGCCTCCGGCAGCGTCGGCTTCGGGCCGGGCTCCGGGCCGCCGCCGCCGGAGCAGAAGCCGCCCGCCGATGAACCGAAAAAGTCCGCGGACAGAGCCGTCGAGCAGGCGTCGCGTGTCAGTGTCGGTTTTGGCGGCGATCAGCCCGCGCTGTCGAAGCAACCGCCGCCGGATGATCGTTCGGATCGTGTCAACGTCTCCGTGCCGGGCACCGTCGACAAGCGTTCGGCGATGCAAATGGAAGCCGAGCAAAACTTCGCCGACGAGATGGCGTCGTTCTTCGCCGAATTGGAGATGGCGGAAACCTCCGACCCCGATGCCCGCGACGAACTGACCAACCAATTGATGGTGCTGATGGCGATGTTCCAGATGGGCGAGACACGCGACTTCACCACCCCGATCAACAAACTCGCCGCATTGAAGACCCGCGTCGCGCATGTCGTCCCCGACCTCGTCGGCGACTATGTCCTGCTCGTGCAGACCGCGGTCCGTGCGTGGCTGGGGCGGGTGTAATGCCCGCTCAGGGATTCGTAGGGTGGGCTCAGCCCACCAATCCTTGACGGCCATGTCAACAGATCGACGCCTCCGCATTGCAGGTGTGACGGATTTCTTCACTGTGGCGACCCATCAACATGGGCCGATCCTGACGCTCGACAGAATTCCGGAAATCTTGCTTGGGAGTTTCGAGAAGCACGGGATCGGGCGGAATTCGACATGCTTGCGCCCGGCATCCTTCCCGAACACCTCCATTGCATATGGAAGATGCCCTCCGAATACTCCGACCTTTCCCGTATCTGGGCGCTCATCCAACTTGGGCTCATCGAGCACATCAAAGACTTTTCAATCGTTATGAACCGTTCAGGAATGCAAGCCAGATCTCGAGTCAGCTGTGGCTACTGTGCAGTTTTGCAAAGAGATTCTGGGAAAACGCGATCCGTGACGATGAGGACCTGAGTCAGCACGTGGATTACGCTCATTACAACCCTGTCAAACATGGGCTTGTGACGAATCCCCCGGAGTTGTCATATTCCAGCTTTCGGCGGTATGTTGACCAAGGGTATTATGAGTACGATTGGTCCGAAGAACTCGAGTTGACTGTCGAGGTCGGATCGGAGTGATAAACGCGAGCGGTGTTTCGCAGAATGGGACATCGGTGGGCTGAGACCACCTGACGAATCCTCTGCGGATGTTCCTATACCATTGAGCATGAACAAACATCAGCGCACCATAAAGCAGTCCGCCGAATTCGCCGGCATCGGCTTGCACACCGGCAAGCCGTCGACCATCAGCTTTCATCCGGCCCCGGTCGGGACCGGGATTGTGTTTCGTGTCCCGTCCAACGGCGGCACCGTCGATCTGAAGGCGGACATCGGTTCGGTGATCGATGTTCATCGCGGTACGACCATTGCCCAGGGCGAAGCCAAGGTGCACACGGTCGAGCATGTGCTCTCGGCGCTCGCCGGGTTGGAAATCGACAACTGCGTCTGCACGCTCGACAATGTCGAGCCGCCGATCGGCGATGGTTCCAGCAAGCCGTATGTCGACGTGCTGCTGAAGGCAGGAATTCAGGGACAGGACGAGCCGAAGGTCTACTTCGAGCCGGATGCGCCGATCAACTACTCCGAACCGGGACGCGGCGTCGATCTGATCTGTCTGCCCTCCGACGATTTCCGCGTCACCTACATGGTCGATTACCGCAATCCGGCGCTCGGCACGCAATACACGACGTTGACATCGCTGGACGAGGAATACGCCCAGGAATTCGCCCCGGCGCGGACCTTCTGTTTTCTTTCGGAAGTCGAGCAGCTCCACCAGCAAGGACTGATCAAAGGTGGCTCGCTTGACAACGCCATCGTCATTTGCGATGACGGCTACACGCAGGCCGATGCCGAACGTCTTGGACGGATTGTCGGAATCGACAAACCGTTGCCGATCGGCACCAACGGCATCCTCAACAACGGCGATCTGCGTTTTCCCAACGAGCCGGTGCGTCACAAAGTGGTCGATCTGATCGGCGACTTGGCGTTGATCGGCCGTCCGCTGAAGGCACACATCCTGGCCGCACGCTCGGGGCATGCTGCCAACGTCGCCCTGGCCAAACGCATCAAGGCCGAAATCGACAAGAAGAAGTTAGGCGAGAAATACAAAGCGCCGACAACGGGCGGCACGCTCCAGCTCGATGCCGAGGCGATCGCGCGCATCCTCCCACACCGTTACCCGATGCTGCTGATCGACCGTATCCTCTCGCTGGAACCCGGCAAGCATGTCACCGCGATCAAGAATGTATCCTTAAACGAACCGTTCTTCAGCGGCCACTTTCCCGATCATCCGATCATGCCCGGCGTGCTGATTGTCGAGGCCATGGCACAGGCGGGGGGATTGATGCTGCTGAACATGATCCCGGAGCCGGAAAAGCAGGTTGTATACTTCATGGCCATCGACGATGCCCGTTTCCGCAAACCGGTGCGTCCCGGTGACCAATTGCGCTTCGAGGTCGAAATGCTGTCGTTCCGACGCGGCATGTGCAAGATCGCCGGCAAGGCATATGTCGATGACGCGCTGGTCACCGAGGCGACGATGATGGCGATGCTGATGGAACGATAAGGGGCCGACGACGTGAACACGCAGGCCACGACCATGACCGATCCCGGCGTTCGGCGGACCCAGACCGTAGTCCACCCGACTGCGATCGTCGATCCGCGCGCGCGCCTCGACATCGGCGTAACGGTCGAGCCCTATGCGATCATCGAAGGGGATGTGAGCATTGCCTCCGGGACTGTCATCGGTTCGCACTCCCGCATCGGCCCCGGAACGCACATCGGGCACGATGTCCGCATCTCGCACGGCGCCGTCGTCGGAACTGAGCCGCAGGACTTGAAATACGCCGGCGAGCCGACCGCGACACACATTGGCGACCGCACCATCATCCGCGAATGCGCCACGGTGCACCGGGGCACGGCCAAGACCGGCCGGACCATTGTCGGCGCCGACTGCATGATTATGGCGTATGCCCATGTCGCGCACGACAACACGCTCGGCCATCATGTCATCCTCGCCAACACGGTCCAGTTGGGCGGGCATGTCACGCTCGGCGATTGGGTGGTGATCGGCGGCGGCACGGTCGTCCATCAATTCACGCTGATCGGCCCCCATGCCATGGTCGGCGGCGGTTTTCGCGTAACTCAGGATATCATGCCGTATGTCGTTGTCGGCGGATACCCGTTGAAAACCCTGTCGCTGAACCGTGTCGGACTCCAACGTCGCGGATTCGCTCCGGACAAGATCGCCGAGCTGTCGCGCGCGTTTCGTATTGTCTTTCGTTCCAAACTTAATTTTTCACAGGCCGCCGACGAGCTGCAACGCGCCATGCCCGACAGTGCCGTAGCACAACAGATGCGGGCATTCATCCTGCAATCCGAGCGCGGTCTTGTCCGCTGATGCCTGACACCTCATTGTGTGTCGTGGCCGGAGAACCATCCGGCGATCTGCACGGCGCGCGTCTGATCACCACAATCAAGCAGCGTCATCCCGATTGGCGCATCTGGGGAGTCGGCTCCGCGCAGATGGCGGCCGCCGGATGTGAACTGTGGCAGGACGCCCGCGACTGGGGGCTCTCGGGGATCGTCGATGTCGTCCTGTCGCTCCCGCGCGTTCTGCGACGGTTGAGTCGATTGACCGATGCCATCGTCGAACGCAAACCGACCGGCGTTGTCCTGATCGACTATCCCGGATTCAATCTGCGCCTGGCCAAACGCATCCACGCGCACGGGGCGCGGGTACTCTATTACATCGTGCCGCAATTGTGGGCTTGGGGGCCGAATCGGATCAAGGTCTTTCAGGACTGCATCGACCGCGCGATCGTGGCATTCGGGTTTGAGCAGGAATACTTTCGGACGCACCATGTTACGGCCGATTGGGTCGGACATCCGTTGACCGACGTTGTGGCGGCCTCGGCCCCGCGTGAGATTGTGCGTCAACGGCTGAGGGTAGGCGCAGACGAACCACTCGTTACACTGCTACCGGGGGCGCGGCACGCCGAATTTCGATCACACTGGGATTTGTTCCGAACGGCGGCCCAGCTCATTGCCGCGTCTGTGCCACGCGCCCGCATCGCGCTGGGACTGGCGCCGACCATTGCGGATCGGAACACGGTCGGAGACTTTGAAGACGGGATAATCGTCTCGTCCGATGTGTACGATTTGATCGCTGCGGCGGATCTGGTCATCACCAAACCGGGCACTGCCACGGTCGAATGCGCGCTGTTGAATACGCCGATGATCTCGGTATATCGCACCGGTTCGCTCAACTACGCCATCGCCCGCCGTCTGGTCCGGATCGATCAGATGGCGATGCCGAATATTCTCCTGAAGCGCACGGTCGTGCCCGAGTTTCTCCAGAACGATGCGACCCCCGAAGGCATTGCGGCGTCGGCCCGTCAACTGCTCAACGACAAAGCCGCGCGGTCGCGGCAGTTGGCCGCCCTATCCGAGGTTCGCGACGCGCTCGGGTCACAGGGAGCGGTGGCGCGTGCCGCCGGGATCGTCGATGAATGGATTGGGGAACTGCGAGGGTCCCTCGGGTGAGTTTGTCGATCCTGAAGCGTCGTTGGGGATCGTCTGTCAGCCGATATATATTCGGAATGTGACCAGCGAACGGGACACCATGCACGGGCCGGAGTCAGATCATGGCCGCAGTAATCGGCGCGGGCATCGCCCGTCTTTTTGGGCACGGCGTCTCACCGATTTGTACTCGGTCGGCGCATCCGGCGTGGCACGCGCCGGAAGTTGGTGGCAGAAGCGTGCCAATCGCTGGAATGACGAGGGCATCGCCCAGCGTCGCGGCGAACAATTGCCTGCCCCTCCCCCCGGACGTCCGATTTGGATTCATGCCGCCTCCGTCGGCGAGGTCCGCATCGGCGGATACTTCGCCGGGGCGCTGCGCGCGCGGGGTCACACGGTCATCGCCTCGGCGATGACCGAGACCGGGCTGCGTTTGTGCGCGGATGTCTATCCCCAGGACACCGTTTGCTTCCGCGTTCCCTTCGATCTGCCGCAGGCGATGGAGAAAGTCTTCTCGCACTTCGATCCGCGCGCCGTCGTGCTGGTCGAGACCGAGTGGTGGCCGAACTTTCTGACCGCTGCGGCCGACCATGATGTCCCGGTATTCGTTGTCAACGGACGCGTCTCCTCCGGCGCATTCGCCCGCTATCGGATCGGCGCTGCGTATTGGCGATCGCTGTTGCGTTGCGTGCGATTCTTCTTTATGCGAGCCGAGGACGACGCGCACCGAGTGTTGGCGCTCGGTGTCGAGCCGTGGCGGGTGCGCGCGGCCGGATCGCTGAAGCTGCCGCCCGAGGTCGATCGGAAAATGCCATCGGGCACGCCGGTGCGGGCCACTGGACCTGTCTGGATCGCCGGATGCACTCGTCCCGGCGAGGAGAAAATAATCCTGTCGGCTTTCCGACAATTGCGCCGGGAGTATGCCGGGTTGCGGCTCTGGCTGGCGCCGCGTCACCCCGAACGATTCGACAAAGTCGAACGGCAGATCCGTCGGGGGGGCTGGGAGCCGTCGCGCTGGTCGCGGTTGCGCGAGTCGGCATCGGTCAGTTCCGACGTTCTCCTGATCGATCAGATAGGTGCCCTTGCGGGGCTGTACCAACATGCCGATGTGGCCTTCGTCGGTGGGAGCTTGCGTCCGTTTGGCGGGCACAATCCACTGGAAGCCGCCGCCGCTGGAGTCCCGGTCGTGTTCGGTCCGTTCATGGAGAAGCAGTCAGAAGAGGCCCAACTCCTGCTGGAAATGGGCATGGCGCGACGGGTAGACGATCCGTCTCTGTTGCGTTCCGCCATCGCAACGATACTGCGCAATCCGCCCGACGCGGCGACGCGCCAGACACGGTCGGCCGAGTTGCGCGATCGTCTCGTCGGCATCCGGGAGGAGATTGCCGACGATCTGTGTGCGATGCTGCTGTCGCTGGAATCGCGCGCCGATGGTCCTCAGGCGGCTGTGCCGCATGCGGAGCCAGCCAAACATTGATACGGTTGCTCAAACAAGCGTATCAGGATTGGTCCCTTGGCCGGCGTTCGCCCGGCCTGTTTTGTTATGGGGCACTCGCCAAACCCGCCGCGTGGGTATATCAAGCGGCGAACTCGTTGGAACAGCGACGACGGGCGCGCGTGCTCCCGCCGCTGGCCAACGCAAGCTTGATCGTCGTTTCCTCCCCGACAGTTGGGGGCGCCGGCAAAACGCCCCTGAC
The DNA here is from genome assembly GCA_036397555.1 of Candidatus Zixiibacteriota bacterium. Taxonomy (NCBI): domain Bacteria; kingdom Pseudomonadati; phylum Candidatus Zixiibacteriota; species Candidatus Zixiibacteriota bacterium. The sequence continues at coordinate 91,799 of DASWIS010000031.1, forward strand.
CGCTCACATTGTCTCAAAACTGAGAAGTCAGGGCATCGACACCGCGATTGTCACCAGGGGATACGGACGCCGCGCGCACGGCACTTTTAGTCTCGATGACGAGCACGACGCCACTGCCGATCAGATCGGTGATGAAGCGTTAATGTTGCGACAGCAAACCGGGGCCGTCGTCGTCGTCGGCAAGGACCCGGCGCAAGTCATTGACGAGCTGGATCGGTCCGGCCGGTTTGGCGCGATCGTCCTTGACGACGGCGTCTCAACGCAATGGCAGAACGAATTCCGCATCGTCTGTCTTGCCGCCGCCGACTGCGAACATCCGGTCCGGTATCTTCCCGATGGCCGCTGGCGAGTATCGCCGCACTCGATCCGGCACGCCACAGCGGTGATCGTGACCACCGATGGCGACATTTCGCACAATGTGCAAAAAATCCATCGGGAACGGCTGGGCACATGGGGGTATCGTGGTCCGATCGCGTGGTTTCGGCGTGTCACTGACGGAATCGTCGCCGTTGACGGGGCCACAGTCGGGGCGAAGTCCGTTCCGCCGCACGGCAGGCCGCTGGTCTTCTGCGGGATTGCCGTCCCACAACGCTTCTTCGAGCAGGTGTGCGCCTGGGGTGTGATACCCGCAGGCACCGTCTCCTTCCCCGATCACCATCGTTACACCGGACGCGGCATCGAGAGATTGTTTCACCGGGCGGGAAACATCGGCGCGGATTATCTGTTGACCACGCACAAGGATGCCGTTAAGATCGCCGGCTCCCGGCTGCGGGGACTGCCGCTCTATGTCCTCGCTACGCGACTTGAGTTCATTGCCGGGGACGACTTTTTCGAAGCCTGGCAACTGCCGTCATGAGTCAGCGTCGCTTTCGACTGTCACACATCGAAGAGCACGACTGCGACTTCCTGGTGATCGGCTCGGGGATTGCCGGACTGTGGACCGCGCTGTGCCTGGCGCCGCACGGAAATGTCCTGATCGTCACGAAGAAGGACGAAGTTGAATCGAATACCAATTACGCGCAGGGCGGCATCGCGGCGGTGGTCTCGAGTCTGGATTCGATCGCACAGCACGTCGAGGACACGTTGACCGCCGGGGCGGGGTTGTGCAAGCCGCGCGTCGTTCGTCATGTCGTTACCGAAGCACCCGCCATGATTCGGGCGCTGATCGATGTGGGCGTGCAGTTTTCCTTTCGACGCGCCCGCCGCTCTCTGAACAATCTCGACGTCGGGCTGGAGGGCGGACACTCGGCGGCGCGGGTTGTGCACGCTTCCGATCTGACCGGCCGCGAGATCGAAGCCGCGCTCTTGCGCGCGCTGCGGAGCCAGAAATCGGTGATTCTTCTCGAGCATCACATTGCGATCGACCTGCTGACTCACAATCGCGGTTCGGCGCGTCGTTGTGTCGGCGCGATGATCTTCGACCGTCAACGCCGTGTACTCATGCGCGCCTCATCGCCGGCGACCGTGCTGGCCACCGGTGGCGCCGGGCAGGTCTATCGGTTCACGACCAATCCGCGCATCGCGACCGGCGATGGGGTGGCGATGGCCTTCCGCGCCGGCTGCCGGGTCGCCAATATGGAGTTTGTCCAATTCCACCCCACGCGGCTGCACGTTCCCGGCTCGGGACGTTTCCTCATCTCCGAAGCGCTGCGCGGGGCAGGGGGGATTCTGCGCAACCGTCGCGGCGAGGCATTCATGGAGCATGTGCATCCGTTGGGCGATCTGGCGCCGCGCGACATTGTCGCCCGCGCCATCATGGCCGAATGCCGACGCACCCGTTCGCGGTGCGCCTATCTGGACATGACCCACTTGAAGGCGGGCTTCATCCGGGAGCGGTTCCCCAATATCCACCGCCGCTGCAAACAGCTCGGACTGGACATGACCAGGGAACCGATTCCGGTGCTGCCGGCGGCGCATTACATGTGCGGCGGCATCATCACCGACTTGCGGGGCCAGACCGATATTGCCGGACTCTGGGCCGCCGGCGAAGTCGCATGCACCGGACTGCACGGCGCCAATCGCTTGGCCTCCAATTCACTCCTGGAAGCGATGGTGTTCGCACAGGCGGCGTCGCTGTCGGCCATCGGAATAATCAAGCGACTCAGAAAGACTCTGCCCCGCGCACCCCGGGATGTATCAGGGATGCGCATCGGTCACCGGTCTGGATCAAGCCGCGCCTGGACGGCACTGCGTCTGTTGATGTGGGATCGGGTCGGCATTCTGCGCGACGGGCAAGGGCTCACGTCGGCGGTTGCGACATTGCGACAACTCCGGAGCCGACTGGACTCTCAGATTCGACGAGAGGGGTTCAACGCCGACGCGCTGGAACTGCGTAATGCCATGCTTGTCAGCATGCTCATCGCCGCCAGCGCCCTGAAACGGCGCGAATCGCGCGGGCTGCACGAACGGCTCGACTTCCCGCAAACCGATGACGATAATTGGCGACACGACACGATCCTGAAGGGACCGCGCATTTGATGTCAGCAAGCCGATCAGAGGCCATCTGGATTCTCGACTTCGGGTCGCAGTACACGCAGTTGATCGCACGGCGCATCCGTGAGCTGGGGGTCTTCTCGCGCGTCGTCGGGCCCGACATCAGGCCCGAGGCCATCGATTGGAACGAGGCCCGGGGGTTGATCTTCTCCGGCGGCCCGGCATCGGCCAACGATCCCGGAGCGCCGACATGCGATCCGTCGTTATTCGGGAAAGACTGTCCCAAGCTCGGCATCTGCTACGGACTACAACTGTATGCCATCAGCCATGGGGGCCGATTGGCCGAGTCGACGCGACGTGAGTACGGGCGTGCGGTCATGACGCGTCAGGGCGACGACGCCCTCTGGGATGGACTGCCGCGACAGTTCAACGTTTGGATGAGCCACGGTGATTCGGTCGCGACACTACCTCCGGGCATGAAAGCCATCGGACAGACCGATGCGGTGCCGTTGGCGGCGATGTCGGATGCGTCGCGCCGCTTCTGGGGGATTCAATTCCATCCCGAAGTCGAGCACACTGAGCATGGCCGCGAGATTCTCCGGGCCTTCGTCTACGATATCTGCCATTGCCAGGGCGGATGGGATGCCGGCGTGTTTACCGAGCAGGCAATCACCGAAGTCCGACAGCAGGTCGGCGACGGCCACGTACTGCTTGGTGTCTCCGGCGGGGTCGATTCCGCTGTCCTGGCCGTCCTGCTCAAGCGCGCCATCGGCACGCGCTCCCATCCGGTCTTCGTCGACACCGGACTGCTGCGCGACGACGAGGCGACTGAGGTCACCGATGCGCTGCGTTCGGCGGGCGTCGAGATTCGACCTGTTGATGCCGGGCAACGCTTCCTGTCGGCTCTCGCGGGCGTTACCGATCCCGAGCTGAAGCGCAAGGCCATCGGTCGCGTCTTCATTGAAGTCTTCGAAGAAGAAGCCAAACGCATCGGCCCAATCGACTTTCTGGCGCAGGGAACGCTTTATCCCGATTGGATCGAGAGCGTTTCAGTTGCGGGGCCATCGGCGGTCATCAAGTCGCACCACAACGTCGGCGGCTTGCCGGATCGCATGCACTTGAAACTGGTCGAACCGCTCAAATGGCTCTTCAAGGACGAGGTCCGCGCTGTCGGACGTACCCTCGGTCTTCCGGCGCCCGTCCTCGGACGGCACCCCTTTCCCGGACCCGGTTTGGCGGTCCGCATCCCTGGGTCGATCACCTCTCCCGATCTGGCGCTATTGCGCGCCGCCGACCGCATCTTCATTGCCGAACTGCGGAACTCGGGATGGTACGACAAGGTCTGGCAGGCGTTTTGTGTCCTGCTCCCGGTGCACTCCGTGGGTGTCATGGGCGACCACCGCACCTATGAGAAGTCGCTGGCGCTGCGCGCGGTCACATCCGCCGATGGTATGACCGCTGACTGGGCCGAGCTGCCGTACGAGCTGCTCAAGCGTGTCTCGAATCGGATCATCAACGAGGTTCCCGGCATCAATCGCGTCTGTTACGACATTTCCTCCAAACCCCCGGCGACCATCGAATGGGAGTAGGGCATCGTGTGTCCCTGTCAGCACGGGGAGAATCGGCTTGACTTCACCTTTCTGAGATTTTGATATTGGCGGTCCGCTTCGAGCCGCTTGCAGGTTCTGCGACAAAGAGTTGCATGGCTTGGGGCGTACCGGATCGGTGTGATTCATGGGCCGACCGAACAGTTCGGAGACGGGTCGGTGGCTGCGGCCGATCGGGCTGTTGACCGCGATCCCGTTTGTATTACTGGTCGGACCGCTGATCGGCTACTACCTCGGCGACTGGCTCGACCGCCGATACGGCACTGAGCCGTGGCTGATGGTGATCTTCATCGTGTTGGGATTTACAGCTTCCGGGCGTGAGGTTTACAAGTTGATCAAAAGTGCCGCGCGCGATACAAACGGCAACTGACAGCCCCATCTCATGGGACTTGACTTCCTCTCACGCGTGCAACGAACGACGCTGATTCTCAGCGCGATCGTCTTCGTCTTTGTCGCCGTCTACCACGAGACGATGTTTGCGCTCGGATACTTGATCGGTGCGACGTGGAGCGTGGCCAATTTCTGGATGCTGGGACGCCTGATTCGTTCCGTGTTGACACCGCAGGAGGTCGCACCCCGCCTCACCGCCGCATTCGCTGCGGTCAAATTCCCAGTTCTGTATGTGGGCGGCTACCTTCTGCTCCGGTCCGAATGGTTCTCTCCCGTGGCGCTGCTTTCGGGATTTGCAACGCTTTTTCTTGTGGTGCTGCTCAAAGCTCTCGGGCGTGCATTCCTTCATCTTGATGATCAAGCGTCTGAATCCTCTTCCGTTTGCTCGCGGACTCAATGACACAACTGTTTCATTCCATCTGGGTCCCTCTGGCAACGGTGGCTTCGTCTGGCGATGGCCATGAGCCGGCGGCATCATCCGGCGCCCCGGAACTCCCGAACATCATCACGATCCTTTCGGGGTACTTTCCAGGTCAAACGTGGGCGGAGTTTCTTCACCACTGGGAGAACGTGATCTACGCGTTTATCGTGGCCATCGGACTGTCGCTGGTGTCGTATTTTGCGACCCGTCGCGCGACAATGATGCCGGGCCGTCTGCAAAACCTGCTGGAGATGGCGGTGGAGGGGCTGGACAACTTCATCGGCGGGATTCTTGGCCCGCACGGGCGACGTTTCACCCCGTTTCTCGGCACATTATTTCTCTACATCTGGTGCATGAACCTGTTCGGGTTGATCCCCGGCATGATGTCGCCGACCGGCGGAAAGAATGGAATCAACACCACCATCGCGCTGGCGGTGTGCGTGTTCTTTTATGTGCAGTATGCCGGAATCCGCCACATGGGTGTCTGGGGATACATCGACCACATGATGGGAACACCGCGCAGCGTCATCCAGTGGGTTCTGGTGCCGCTGAACCTGCCAATCCACCTGATCGGCGAGTTGGCCAAGCCCATGTCGCTGTCGTTACGTCTGTTCGGCAACATCACCGGCGAGGACGTGCTGCTGGCGGCATTCGTCATGCTCGGGATCTCGGCGACCGCCTTCCTGCACGTCCCGGTTGGACTGCCGTTGCATTTGCCGTTCATCTTCCTGGCGCTATTGACCGGCACGATCCAGGCGCTGGTCTTCACGTTGTTGTCGACCGTTTATTTTTCGATGATGCTATCCGAACACGAGGGCCATTGATCGCGACATAAACGCAGTGGGACAAAGGAACATTTCGTAAAGGAGCAGGAGTCATGGACTTTCGTACCGCACTCTCGCTGGCGCTGCCGTTCGGACTGGCGCTGGCGGCCATCGGTTCCGGCATCGGCCTGGGCAAGGCCGTAGCCGCGGCGATGGAGGCGATGGGACGCCAGCCCGAAGCGGCCGGCAAAATCCAGACCGGCATGATCATCGGCGCAGCGCTCATCGAGGCGCTGACGATCTACGCGCTGGTGGCGTTTTTCATCTTGCAGGGACGCATCCAGTAACGACACCGCGGACGCCGCGAACTCGGAGCGCAATCCCCTGCCGAATGGGAGGGGCCGCGGCGTGCATTGCGTTTCATCGTAATGGAGGACCGGACTTGGCATGAACCCACAGTTGCAGCAAATCGCCACACATGTTGTCGGGTTTCTGATCGCATTGTGGATTCTCAGACGGTTCGCATGGAAACCGTTGCTGAATCTGCTCGAAGAACGGCGCGCGAAGATCAGGGCCGACTTCGATGCCGCCGAGGCCAAACGCAGGCAGTCAGAGAATCTCGCCGCACAATACCAACAACGGCTCGATGCCATCGAGGCCGAGGCCCGTCAGAAGATTCAGGAGGCGGTCAACGAGGGTCGCCAGGTCGCCTCGGAACTGCGCGAGGAAGCCCGCGGCGAGGCCAAACGCATCATCGATAAGGCGCGCGCCGATCTCGATCGCGATCTCGCCAAGGCCCAGGTCGCGCTCAAGGAGCGCATGGTCGGCATGACGTTGTCGGCGACCGAGCGCATCCTCCGTCAGACGCTCGATCAGGAGGGACACCGGCGCCTGATTGCGGGTTTCATCGATGAATTGGAGCAGTCACAGACACGCTGACAGGGGTAGTTGACGGATCATGACGGATGATACCCGCGTCGCTCGAAAGTACGCCACCGCGCTTTTTGATCTGGCAAATCGTCAGGGACAGTTGCGTCCCGTTTGGGGTGACCTCTCTGCGCTGGCGGCGGCCATCGAACAGGAGAGACGGCTGCTGCCGGTACTCTCCTCGCCCCAGTTGTCGCCGGAGCAGAAGAAAGAGTTGCTCGCCCGCGCCCTGGGTGCATCGGCGCACGCGTTGGTGAGGAACTTCCTGAATTTCTTAATCGACAAAGGCCGCACTTCGGCGTTGTTGCGTATGATCCAAATCTATCGCGAGCTCCTCGACGAAATCGAAGGGATCGTGCGCGCGACGATCACCACGGCGGTTCCGCTGCCGGATGCCGAACGCGATCAGATCATCACACGGCTGGAGAAGTTATCGGGCAAGTCCGTGCAATCCCACACGCTCGTCGACCCCGCGTTGTTGGGCGGCGTGGTTGTTCTCATGGGCGGCGAGATGATCGATCATACGGTACGTCATGATTTGGAGCGATTGCGCGAAACACTGTCGGCCGTCAAAGTGCATCATGCCGCATAGAATGTCCGAGTATCGAAAAGACATATTGGAGAGTAGTCACTCATGGCACTGAAACCTGAAGAAGTCTCCTCGGTCATCGCGCAGGAGATCGACAAATACGAAAGCAAGCTCGACATGGAGTCGGTTGGCACCGTGCTGCAGGTCGGCGACGGCATCGCCCGCGTCTGGGGACTCGAAGACGCGATGATGTCCGAGCTGGTTGTCTTCCCCGGCGACATCATGGGGATGATCCTCAACCTCGAGGAAGACAACGTCGGCTGCGCCATCTTCGGCACCGACCGCATGATCAAAGAGGGCGACACCGTCCGTCGCACCGGCAAAGTCGCACAGGTCCCGGTCGGCGATGCACTCATCGGCCGCGTGGTCAATCCGCTGGGACAGCCGCTCGACGGTGCCGGGCCCGTTGTCACCGACAAGTTCCGCCCGCTCGAGGGCAATGCCCCTTCGGTGATCGACCGCCAGCCGGTCAAAGAGCCGGTGCAGACCGGGCTGAAGGCGATCGATTCGATGATTCCGATCGGACGCGGCCAGCGCGAACTGATCATCGGCGACCGACAGACCGGCAAGACCGCCATCGCCATCGACACGATCATCAATCAAAAAGGCACCGACTTGCACTGCATCTACGTGGCGATCGGCCAGAAGGCCTCGACTGTCGCACAGGTGGTCGAAGTGCTCAAGAAACACGGCGCCATGGAATACACGACCGTGGTCGTCGCCTCCGCGACCGATCCGGCGCCGCTGCAATTCATCGCGCCGTATGCCGGTGTGACGATGGGTGAGGAGTTCTTGCACTCCGGACGCCATGTGGTCTGCATATACGATGACTTATCCAAGCACGCCACCGCATACCGCCAACTCGCATTGCTGCTGCGGCGTCCGCCGGGGCGCGAGGCGTTTCCCGGCGATGTCTTCTATCTGCACTCGCGCCTGTTGGAACGCGCCGCCAAGCTCTCCGACAAACTCGGCGGCGGTTCGTTGACCGCGTTGCCGATCATCGAAACGCAGGCCGGTGACGTGACCGCGTATATCCCGACCAACGTGATCTCGATCACCGATGGGCAGATTTTCCTCGAGGGCGACTTATTCTACGCCGGTATTCGCCCCGCGATCAACGTCGGAATTTCCGTGTCCCGTGTCGGCGGCAACGCGCAGACCAAGGCCATGAAAAAGATCGCCGGTTCGCTGCGGCTCGATCTGGCGCAGTATCGCGAACTGGCCGCGTTCGCACAGTTCGGTTCCGATCTCGACACCGCCACGCAGCAGCAATTGACGCGCGGCACGCGCATGGTCGAGCTGCTCAAGCAGGGACAGTATGTCCCGATGGCGGTCGAGGATCAGGTGATGGCGATCTGGGCCGGAACCAACGGCTACCTCGACAAAGTCCCTGTCGGCTCCGTACGCAAATACGAGACGGAATTCTTGGCGTTCATGCACAACGACTACCCCGACACCTGCCACGCCATCAAGACCAAGGGCCAGATGACCGACGACATCAACTCCGAGATGAAGAAAGCGTGCGACCGCTTCGCGGGTGTGTTCAAGCCCGAGTAATCGCGACGACCAAACGGACACATGCCCTCTTCACGCGACATCAAACGCCGTATTCGCTCGGTCAAATCGACCCAGCAGATCACCAAGGCGATGGAGATGGTCTCGGCGGCGAAACTGCGCAAGGCGCAGATGCGCGCCGAGCAGGCGCGTCCCTATCGCGGCAAACTCGAATTGATACTCTCGAACATCTCCGCCGCCGTCGTGCGGCCCGACCAGCCGCCGCCGCATCCGTTCTTTCAGGCGCGCACGCCGGTGAAGAAGTCGACTCTGATCCTGGTCACCGCGGACCGCGGCCTCTGCGGATCGTTCAACGCATATTTGATCCGTCGCGCGCTCGTGTTTCTGAAGGATTACAATCCTGCGAATGTCGAACTGATTTGCATCGGCAAACGCGGCTATGACTGGTTTCGCAAGCGCCAATGGCCGATTGCCGCGAAACATCTCGATTTCGGCGGCACCATCGGGTTCGCGCGCGTACGCGCCATCGCCGCTGACCTGACCGCACGGTTCCGCTCCGGCGAGACCGACGAAGTCCATCTGATCTATACACGTTTCATCACGACGGCGCGCAGCTCTGTCACACAGTCGCAGTATCTTCCGATCAAGCCGCACGAGGGCCGCGCAGACAAAAGCAGCGACTACATCTTCGAGCCCGCGCCCGCGGCGATCTTTGCCGACCTGATGCCGCGTTATGCGACGACTCTCCTGCAATCAGCGCTGGCCGAATCATTCGCGTCCGAACACGCGGCGCGCATGATGGCCATGGGCGCCGCGACCAGTGCGGCAGGGGATATGATCGATACGTTGACGTTGCAGTACAACAAAGCCCGGCAGGCCGCCATTACCAAGGAACTGCTCGACATCGTCGGCGGCGCCGAGGCGCTCAGATAATCGAATCGTCCGTTAAACTATCTCATCGCGCTAAGGACAGGCAATGGCCGACCAAAACTGGGGCAAAGTCGTTCAGGTGATCGGGCCGACGGTCGACTGTGAGTTCGACTCCGACCGTCTGCCGAACATTCTCAACGCGATCACGATCGAAAAGAAAGAATCCGGGACCAAGCTGACTGTCGAGGTGGCCGCGCACATCGGCGACAATGTCGTCCGTTGCATCGCGCTCGCTTCCACCGATGGTCTCGTGCGCGGCATGCCCGCGCTCGACACCGGCGGCCCGATTACCGTTCCGGTGGGGACCATCTGCCTGGGACGGGTCTTCAATCTGCTGGGCCATCCGATTGACGGCAAGGGCGACATGGACAATGGCGTCCAGCGCCATCCGATCCATCGTCCCTCGCCGACCTTCGCCGATCAGGCGACTGAGACCGAGATCTTCGAAACCGGAATCAAAGTCATCGACTTGCTCGAGCCATATCCCAAGGGCGGCAAAGTCGGACTATTCGGCGGCGCCGGTGTCGGCAAGACCGTCATCATTCAGGAATTGATCCGCAACATCGCCACCGAGCACGGCGGGTATTCGGTCTTTTGCGGTGTCGGCGAACGCACTCGCGAGGGCAACGACCTCTATTTGGAAATGACCGAGTCGGGTGTCATCAAGAAAACCGTGATGGTGTTTGGCCAGATGAACGAGCCCCCCGGCGCGCGTCTGCGGGTCGGTCTCACCGGATTGACGATGGCCGAATACTTCCGTGATGAAGAGCACCAGGACGTGCTGATCTTCATCGACAACATCTTCCGTTTCGTGCAGGCGGGTTCGGAGGTTTCGGCGTTGTTGGGGCGCATGCCCTCGGCGGTCGGATACCAGCCGACGCTCGGTACCGAGATGGGCGCGTTGCAGGAACGGATCACATCCACCAAGGCCGGCTCGATCACTTCGGTGCAGGCGATCTATGTTCCCGCCGACGACCTGACCGACCCCGCTCCGGCGACCACGTTTTCGCACCTTGATGCCACGACCGTGCTGTCCCGTCAAATCGCCGAACTCGGATTGTACCCGGCGGTCGATCCGCTCGACTCGACATCGCGCATTCTCGACCCGAACATCGTCGGCGCCGAGCACTATCGTGTCGCGCGCGGCGTGCAACTGATCCTGCAACGCTACAAGGACCTGCAGGACATCATCGCCATTCTGGGAATCGAAGAGCTGTCCGAAGAGGACAAGCTGACTGTTTCGCGTGCCCGCAAAATTCAGCGATTCCTCTCGCAACCGTTCTTCGTCGCCGAGGCGTTTACCGGCAAGGAAGGACGCTATGTCAAACTCGAGGACACGGTGAAGGCATTCGGCGAAATCATCGGCGGCAAATACGACGACATCCCCGAGCAGGCGTTCTACATGAAGGGCACGATGGAAGAGGTGCTCGAGGATGCGCGGAAACGGGCGCAGGCGTGACGAAGTCAGTGTGTGGCCCGGACCTTATTCACCTCAAGAGTTGGTCCGGGTTTCACACCTACCAGTGTGTGTCATGCTGAGCCGTATCTCGCCTCGGGCGGGATACAGGCGAAGCATCTGCTCTTCGAATTGCCGGCGATATGGAACCCACTCCTGAGACACAAAGCAGATTCTTCGGCCCTCGCGTTGCTCGGGACTCAGAATGACAGGTAACCGCCGAGTTTAGCACATGACCGAGTTCCAACTCTCCATCGTGACACCCGAAAAGACGATCTTCGATCAGAACGTCGTCTCGCTGATCGTGCCTGCCGCCGAGGGATACCTCGGCGTCATGGCGCATCATGCCCCGCTCATCACCACATTGCAGCCGGGCAAGATCACGATCACTCTTTCAACTCGTGCCGAAGGTCACGATTCAGGTGTCGAGCTGCTGCTGGCAATTTCCGGCGGATTCCTCGAAGTCGCCGACAACCGCGCCACAATCCTTGCCGACACTGCCGAACAAGCGACTCAGATCGACCGCGAACGCGCCCTGCAATCGCTCGAGCGCGCGCGCAATCGTGTCCACGAAGCCCGCACCGGCAACGGCGACTGGGATTTGGACCGCGCGCTCGGCGCACTCCACCGCGCCGAAAACCGCGTTCGTGTTGCGGATGCGTCGCTCGCCGAAGTCGAACGGTAGGGTGGGCTCTGCCCACCATTCTGCCGCAAGTGCAGCAACGCATGTGCCACTGACCCCTGTGCCCCGAAGGGGTATGGTCAGTGGCCTTGAAAGACACCAATGACTAAAATCAGTGGCACACAAGAACGATTCGCTCGGTGGTCCACAGCTTACTGCGGGATGGCCGGACTCGCGAATTGAATCTCTCCCAGAGCAGAACTGTGGGGCACCGGTGCGAGCGATCTTGATTTGTGACTGTTACGTCTCAATCAGTCTTGTTATACATCTCTACTGCTGTGACATGGCGATCATAGGAAGATCTCAGCCGCGATACTTCCTGACTGAAGGTAATCAGATTACCTCTTGGTCGTTGAATCAGATTGAACATTTCCTTCTGATCGAGGTACGCCCCCTCTAGTTCGCTTGTGACGGTCTTAGAGCATCTTCTGCCATCTCTGAATTTTCCTATATGGATTGGGATTGTATCAAGTATACCCCCGATCGCGTTCAATACCGAATCGGGTGTGAGTTTTCTATAGTCTTGAGAAAACCACGAAGGGCCGTATTCTGACCAAATGTAGAGATACCCCGATAAGACCGTTGATTGGATGATGTCTACCATTTGCAGATCCGTGGTGACGATGAGACACCAATTCTCGCATGAAAGAGAATCGCCCCGTCGTAAAAGCTCCTTTACGCTCTCATCGGCGGATGCCCGGATCGGTAAACTTGCCAAACAGCTAATGACCAGCGGGATGAGTAATTTGTACTTCATGGGGTGGGTCCTTCCTGAGGGTTCTACTTTCTAATTAGTATGCCACTCATGGCAGCCACTTAGCAACCGCTCTTGCCACTAATAGTCGGTAGATGACTACAGGCTCTCCGTCTTCTTTGGTCTGCCGCGTGAAACCGAAGCCGCCCAAATCACTACAGTTGAACTGTCTACTTGACGAGGAGGTTTACATAATGTACGCTAGGACCAGCCTCATTTGTCATGCGTTCACGCAAATCACCGATTCGTCAGCGCTTCTCCGATAGCCTCAATCATTCGACCGACCAGCTTGAACCAATCCCGCACTATCTCCTGATTCATCCAGATATCAGTTCCGACGCACAGATCCGGTATCCTTTTGGCCAGATCGTCGTCGACGCGACCGTCATTATGCGCAATGCAGTTGCGCAGTGCACAGAAGTTACTCAATGCATCCCTGTCCTCGTCGGAGAGAACCTGGGGCTGTACGCCGACGCTATGTAATAGATCGTCCGCGGATTTCCAATTCGGCTTTTCCGCTCCCGGGATACGTTTTGCTTGCGCTTCCACAAGACCCTTCAACCGAAGGAAGAAAGCGTCGCACACCTCTCGCTCTACTCGTTCGAAGTCTGAGTCCGACTCGAAGCACACATGTCCGAACCAGAAAGTGTATTGCTTGGGAGGCTGCTCTTTCAGCGGCATCAGCGCGATTTCGAAAGCTACAAGTGCCACCTCCAAGAGACGATGGCTTTCGCGCGACCATTCAGCTACCTCCTCAGACGGTCTTGCCAATGTCTCCCCCAGTTCCTTCTGAGTTCTTTCCGCTGCCCCATCGGCCGGCTGCCCGTGTACGAGTTGTTGTGTGCCCGCCACATTTGTGGCGGAATATCCGTGCCTCTCGACTCCCGATGTCCGATATGGACCTGCCCCGAATCATACTCGATCAGAGGCAGGAACTCATCGGTGTTTTTGCACATCAAAAAAAGGGGAGGCCCTTCGGCCTCCCCCTTCGTTACGGCGAGATATTGTTGCAGGCTTGTCCGCCCAAGGCGGGTTAGACGATACCCTGGTCCAGCATCGCGTCGGCGACTTTGAGGAATCCGGCGATGTTGGCGCCGTTGACATAGTTCCCCGTCGTGCCATACCGATTCGAGGCGGCGACACAGGCGTCGTGGATGCTCTTCATGATGCCCAACAGCCGCTGGTCGACTTCCTCGCGTGTCCAGTTGTATCGCAGCGAGTTCTGGCTCATCTCCAGCCCGGAGACCGCCACGCCGCCGGCGTTGGCCGCCTTGCCCGGCCCGAAGAGGATGCCGGCCTCGACGAACTTGGTGATCGCCTCCGGCGTGCTCGGCATGTTCGCGCCCTCGGAGACGACGAAGACCTTGTTCTTCAGCAGATGGTCGGCATCGGCACCGTTGATTTCGTTTTGCGTCGCGCACGGGAATGCGCAGTCGGCCTTGTGCGCCCACAGCGGATTGTGATCGAGCTTCGGATCGACCGGCGTGTAGGTCGCCGAACGGTACTTCTGGGTATACTCCTGGATTCGTCCGCGACGGACATTCTTGAGCTCCTCGACAAACCGCAGCTTTTCGGCATCGATCCCCTCAGGATCGTAGATGTGCCCGCTGGAATCCGACATCGTCACGATTGTACCGCCCAACTGCGCGATTTTCTCGACCGCATACTGCGCGACATTTCCCGATCCCGACACGAGGCAGGTCTTGCCGTCGAGGGTCTGGTTGCGGGTCGCCAGCATGTTGGCCGCGAAGTAAGTGCAGCCGTACCCGGTCGCCTCCGGACGGATCAATGAACCGCCCCAGGCCAGCCCCTTGCCGGTCAAAACGCCGGTGAATTCGTTGCGGAGCTTCTTGTACTGCCCGAACAGAAAGCCGATCTCGCGTCCGCCGACGCCGATGTCGCCCGCGGGCACGTCGGTATTCGGCCCGATGTGACGGAACAGCTCGGCCATGAACGCCTGACAGAAGCGCATGACTTCGTTGTCGCTTTTCCCTTTGGGATCGAAGTCCGAGCCGCCCTTGCCGCCGCCCATCGGCAGCGTGGTCAGACTGTTCTTGAAGACCTGCTCGAAGGCGAGAAACTTCAGGATTCCCAGATTGACGGTCGGATGGAAACGCAAGCCGCCCTTATACGGCCCGATGGCGCTGTTCATCTCGATGCGAAAACCGCGGTTGACATGCACTTCACCTTTGTCATCCATCCACGGCACGCGGAACAGCAAAACCCGTTCCGGCTCGATGATGCGCTCGAGGACCTTTTTTCTGCGGTATTCCGGGTGTTTCTCAAAAACCAGCGCCAGCGACTCGGCGACTTCGTGAACGGCCTGATGGAATTCCGGTTCGGCGGGATTCTTGGCTTTGACCTGCTGCATCAGCTCGTTGACGTAGTTGGACACGCTGGTATCCCTCCGACCGGCCTGACCCTGCGTTGGTTTGCCTGCTCCGCCCGTTGTCGGCATACTCTTGGCGACGCCGGGCTCCATCAAGACTCCGGACCCATCGACTGACATGGCACAACGCTCCCTTTCCGGGTGAAATGCGGGTTCTGTCTCCCCCCAAGATTATTTGCTCGGCTGTCTGAAACTCCCGCTTGAGGAACGGGCACCGACCGCCCAGCGGGGGGCCAATTTAGCACCCCATCGGGGCAGTCGCCACACAATCTACGATTCCGTTGGTCCGGCGCTGTCAAATTGGGCCTTTTGCACGCTGAAACCTGTCCAAATCATCTGCCAAATGCGTGGCACGTTCGGGCTTAGTCGGTGTATCACACACAGATCGGTCGTAGGTCCCCTTTTGGGGGGCGGACCGGGACTTTAGACCTTGCCTGCCGGTAGGGCGCCGGGTTTATTCCGCAGAACTCTGGACAGATTAAATGGAGGCAAAAGATGCGTAGGTTGAGAGTCTTCTTGGTGTTGGGTCTGATCGTTGGGTTTACGACGACGGCCGCATCGCAATCCGACACCGCAAAGGACACCACGATGAAGTCGGCCCCGTCCGAAGCACCGACAACGGCCGCGACGTCAGCACAGATGAGCGACACCGCCGGGAGAATCTCAGACACGGCGGCGAAGATAACGGATACGACGCCGAAGACGGCTGATACGGCGGCGGCTTCCGCCCAAGACGAGGCGCAGGACACGACGGTGTCTGAGGCGGTGCAGGAAGCCAAAGAAGCCGAGATGGAAGGCGCAACTGACCAGGGGGCCGCTGAGTCTCCGGACACGACCATGACAGAGGAGACGCCAATGACCGAGGCCGCCGATCCCAGCGCGCCGTACGCCGATGTCAAGTTTGCCAGCGGCGAAAAGCCGCGCATCCGCATGGAGACCTCAATGGGCACGGTCGTGCTGGAATTGTGGCCCGATGTCGCCCCAAAGCATTGCCAGAGCTTCGTCTACCTGACCAACAAGGGCTTCTACGACTCGCTGACCTTCCACCGCATCGTGCCGAATTACGTGATTCAGGGCGGCGACCCGGTCGGCAATGGCACTGGCGGTCCGGGCTACAATGTGCCCGCCGAGTTCAACAGCAATCTCCATGAGGACGGGGTCCTCTCGATGGCGCGCGCTCCCGATCCGAATTCCGCCGGTTCGCAATTCTTCATTTGCCTGGGACGGCTGACGTCGCTGGATAACCAATACACGGTCTTCGGCAAAGTGGTTGAGGGGTTGGACGTGGTGCACAAGATCGAAAAGGTCCCCGTCAACAACGAGCGCCCGGTGACCCCGGTCGTCATGACCAAAGTGGAAGTGGTCGCAGCGGCGGCTCCATCAGAGTGAGTATTGCTGCACCGACGGTTTATGCGGGCGGGCTGGTTGCCAAAACAGCCCGCCCGTTGTGTCTTATCATTGGGGAGCGTCTCGCGATCGCCGTTGTACGGATCAGATGAGTGATCCATTGAACATCTGCATTGTCGGGTCGACCGGATCCATCGGCCGAAGCACGCTGGAGGTTGTCCGGCGATACCGTGGCCGCCTGCGGGTCGTCGGTCTGACAGCCGGAACGAATGTCGAGAAGCTCATCGAGCAGGCGCTGGCGTTTCGACCCGAGATCGTGGCCATCCGCGACGAGGCCGGCTGCCGGCGGCTGCGCGATGCACTCGCGCACACGGACATCGTCGTCCTCAGCGGAGATGAGGGAGTCTGCTCGGTCGCTGCCCACGTCTCTGCCCGAACGACTGTCATCAGCGTCGTCGGTTTCGCCGGTGTCCGTCCGACGCTCGCTGCGATTACTGCCGGTAAGACCGTTGCTCTCGCCAATAAGGAATCGGTTGTTGCAGCGGGTCCGGTCGTGATGCCGCTGGCTCAAGAGCATCGGGTGCCGATCATTCCCATCGACTCAGAACATTCCGCGATCCATCAGTGCCTGCGGGTGGGCAGAACCGACGAGGTCGCACGCATTATCCTGACCGCGTCCGGCGGGCCGTTTCGACAACGTCCCGCAGGCGCCTTCGACACAATCACGCCACAGGAGGCGTTGGCGCATCCCACATGGCGCATGGGTCCGCGCATCACCATCGATTCGGCGACGCTGATGAACAAGGGATTTGAGATCATCGAGGCGGCCTGGCTCTTCGGCATCGATCCGGATCGCATCGATGTTGTCATTCATCCGCAGTCGATTGTACATTCTCTGGTGGAGTTTCATGACGGCTCCACCATGGCGCAGCTTGGCGCACCCGACATGACCGTTCCCATCGCCTACGCACTGTTCTATCCGGAGCGACCGGAGCCGACGGCGCGGCCTCCGATTTTCGATCCGCTGACGACGGCGCGGCTGGACTTTGAGCAACCCGATGCGGAGCGTTTTCCTGCTCTCGCACTGGCACGGCGGGCGCACGCCATGGGGGGGACCGGAGGCGCCGTGCTCAATGCCGCCGACGAGGTCGCGGTCGGGGCGTTCCTGAATGGGACGGTTCGGTTTCCACAAATCACGGAGTTCGTCTCGGATGCCTTGGATGCGCATCGAGTCCCCGGCACGATCGACATTGATGCTTTGGAAAATGCCGATCGCTGGGCACGGCAATATGTGACGTCACGAATTGAACAGCCGAAGCCACGCGCATCGCGTGAAACCCGGATCACCGAACTTCGTTAATGACTGGCATGGGAGCGCATACTTGACCACGGCATTGGCCGCCATCTTTGTGCTCGGAGTCCTCGTCTTCGTCCACGAACTGGGTCACTTTCTTGTGGCCAAGTGGGCGGGTATCAAGGTCGAGCGCTTCTCGCTGGGATTTCCGCCGAAGATGGTTGGGATTACCATCGGCGAAACCGAGTACTGCATCTCGTGGTTGCCATTGGGCGGGTACGTCAAGATGGCCGGTGAGAATCCGGAGGATGGCGAGTCGACCGGCGATCCGCGCGAGTTCATGTCCAAGAGCATCGGCGCGCGCGCGGCCGTCATTGTCGCCGGACCGCTGATGAACTTCATCGCTGCCATCCTGGCGTTTTCGCTGGTGTTAATGTTTTGGGGACGTCCCACGCTGGACACCGAACACGTTCTCATCGGCCCGGTGCTGGAAGGCAGCCCGGCCGACAGCATCGGTTTGCGCAACGGCGATGTGATCCTCGCCGTGGATCATGAGACCGTCGCGACGTTTGAAGAGATGGCGTCTCGGGTGCAAACGAGAGCCGGGCAGAGTCTTGAGTTGCTCTGGCGACGCGACGGAGAACTGTATTCGGCCATGATCACGCCCAAGACCGATACGTTGCGCGATTCCGCCGGTGCCGACAGCGTCATTGTGGGACGAATCGGTGTCGGGCTGGGGTACACCTACGAACCGGTCGGTGTCTTGGCGTCGATTGTCGAGGGGACCAAACAATCGATTACGGTCACCGCGACCATGTTCGGATTTCTGGGCGGACTGTTTTCCGGCGATGTCTCGATCAAGATGGTGTCGGGGCCCGTGGGCATCGTGCGCTTCGCCGGCACCGCCGCGCGCGAGGGATTCGACATGCTGCTGAATTTCATGGCGATTCTCTCGGTCAATCTGGCGATACTCAATGTGCTGCCGATCCCGATCCTCGACGGTGGCCATTTGGTGTTTCTGGCGATGGAGAAGCTGCGCGGACGACCGCTGACCATCCGGCAGCGGGCGATCGCGCAACAGGTCGGATTCGCGCTGTTGCTACTGCTGATTGTCACAGTGACGTATCACGATATTCTGCGGCTGCTCACGGGGTAGCGGAAACGAAGTCCCCGGCCGGAACCTATAAGGTCTTCCGCCGTACACAGATGCTGAGTGAACAATCGGAGATTGCCGACCATGACATCGACGACGAGTCAGAATCCGCCCCGCCCCAAAACCCCCGAACGCCACGGCTTCGGTCGTACGGTCTGGGAGTACACCAAATCGTTGGGTATCGCCCTGGTTCTGGCGATTGTGATCAAGACATCGATCGTGGAGGCGTACAAGATCCCGTCCGGTTCGATGGAAGACACGCTTCTGGTCGGCGACTTTCTGCTCGCCAACAAATTCGTGTATGGATCCCGGATACCCCTCCTGGACATCCGACTCCCGGCGTTGCGTGATCCGAAGCCCGGCGACGTTGTGATCTTCAAGTTTCCGCGCGACCCCTCGGTCAACTATATCAAGCGCTGCATCGCGACCGGGGGACAAACCGTCGAAGTTCGCAACAAACGTCTCTATGTCGACGGCGACTATGTGCCCTTGCCCCCGGAGGGAAAGTACACCAGCGGCGAACAGATCGAACCGGCGGGGCGCAGCCCGCGCGACAACTTCGGCCCCTATACGGTTCCCGAAAACAGCTTCTTCATGATGGGGGACAACCGCGACAACTCATTTGACTCACGCTTCTGGCTGGCGGTGCCGCGCGATCTGATTCAGGGACAGGCGATGGTCATCCACTGGTCCTGGTCCCAGGACGAGGACGCGCCGGAGTGGACGTGGAGCAACCCGGCATCGCTGGCGGGTGCGCTGCTGTACAACAGCGTTCACTTCATCGAGAGAGTGCGATGGAACCGCTTCGGGCAGATCATTCGCTGATGCCCTTCGGCAGGAAACGCCGGAAGACGAATCACAGTTCGGTGTGGGACAGATCGTAGTCTTTAATCTTGTACAGCAGTGAACGGTAGCTGATTTCCAGTATCTCCGCCGCTTTACGGCGATTCCAGTTCACCTTCCTCAGCACCTCGGCAATCAGCCCGCGTTCCTCTCGTTCCACGGCGGCGGAGACGCGCTTTTTCAACGAGTACCCGAAGTCCTCCTGCGGCCCGGTGGGATTGAAGTTTCGCGCCGCCGCCTGAGTCCGCGGCCCGCGCGCCGCGCTGGTCAGCAGTTCTTCGATGATCGACTCGTCGCTGCGGACGACAACCTGTTTGATCAAGTTTTCCAATTGGCGGACGTTTCCGGGCCACGCGTATTCCATCAGCTTGCGCATCGTTGTCGCCGACAGACCCGGCAGCGACCGATTGTAAACACCGTTGTACTTATCGAGAAAGAACTGCATCAGCAGCGGAATGTCTTCGACACGCTCCCGCAGCGGCGGCAGCGTAACCGTGACCTCGTTGAGGCGGTAGTACAAATCCTCGCGCATGGCGCGCTCGGCGATGGCGTCTTCCAGGTCGCGGTTGGTGGCGCAGACGATGCGAACATCGACTTTGATCGTGGTCAGTCCGCCGACGCGGACGAATTCCTGCTGCTCAAGCACCTGCAAAAGCTTCGGCTGCAATTCTAACGGCATGTCGCCGATCTCATCGAGAAACATCGTGCTTTTGTCGGCGGTCTCAAAGCGCCCCGGTTTGGTCTTGTGCGCGCCGGTGAAGGCGCCGCGCTCGTAGCCGAACAACTCGGCTTCGAGCAAATCACGAGGAATCGCTGCACAGTTGACCTTGGTGAACTCGCGGTCGGATCGCGCGGACGCAGTATGGATCATGCGGGCGACGACTTCCTTGCCGGTGCCGCTCTCGCCGCGAATGAGCACCGTCAGATCGCTGTCGGCGATCTCGTCGAGCGTTTCTTTGACTCTTTGAATCACCGGTGAGTCGCCGACGAGATTCTCGAATCGGTTTTGCAGCCGTAGCTTCAGACGCGCGTTTTCATCGATGATTGCGACGCGCTCGAATGCCTTCTCCAGATGGATGGCCACTTCCTGCGAGTCGAACGGCTTGCTGATAAACTCCATGGCCCCAAGCTGGATCGCCGCGGCGACCGTATCCGATTCCCCGTGCCCGGAGAGCATGATGACGGGCAGAGATTCCTTGGCCGAACGCAGCCGTTCGAGAACATCCAGCCCCGACAGACCGGGCATCCGGACATCCAGCAGGATCAGGTCGGGATGCCGCTGCGAGGCCATCTGGATGCCCTCGTAGCCGTCGTTCGCTTCGAGAATCTCGTAACGGTCGGACAACTGCTCGGAGAGAATCCAACGGACCTTCGGGTCATCGTCGATGACCAGAATCTTGCGGCGATTCTCGTCCACCGCACCCTCGGCGGGTCCGCCGGGCATGGCCGAAGGTCCTCTTGGGAGGGTTGAATTCTTCTGCATCATTTGGATTATCGGCTGCCGCGTGTACGATCTGTACCAGATTCTGCAATCGGCCGCAGCCGCCCGCGATTCTGGGGATCGTCAGCGAACCGGGAAGCGAATCGTAAACGTCGTTCCCTGCCCCGGCGTGCTGGCGACACTGATCTGTCCGTCGAAGGCATTGACGATCCGTTGCACGATCGGCAGCCCCAGCCCGGTCCCGCTCTCTTTGGTGGAATAGTAACGTTCGAAGATGCGATCGAGCTCGCGTTGCGAGAGTCCCGGCCCCGTGTCGGCGATGGCGATGACGACCTGGTCGGTGCCGCCGTTGTATCCCGGTTCCGTATAGGCGAGAACCGTGAGCGTGCCGCCGTCGGACATCGCATCGACCGCGTTCATCAGCACGTTGAGGAGCGCTTCGGTCAGTTTATTGTCGTCGCAGAATATCGAGGGCAGCGTGGAGGGGATGTCAGGTCGAATCTCGATCCGGTTGCGCCGTGCCGACGACTCCGCCAGATCGATCGCGCGCAGGATGATGGGGCGCGGATCACGACGATGCGTGCGGTAGCGACGCGGATTGGAGAAGTCGACCAATTCCGTGACCAGTCCCGCCAGCCGCACGATCTCGCGCTCGGTGTCGGCGAGTATTTCGCGCGCCTTCGGGTTGGTCGGAAACTGCTGCATGAGCACCTGCAGACTGCCGCGGATGCTGGTCAGCGGCCGGCGCAAATCGTGTGAGATCTCCGAGATCATGTTGCCCATCGTGACCAGGCGCGACGCGTTCAGGAGCGCACGCTGCCGCTCGAATATGCGCTCGGCCTGTGCGCCGACCAGCTCGGCCAGGCGACGTTCTTCTTCCGTGAAGGGCCGGTCATTATGGCGGATGATCGCAAAGACGCCCAACGGCTGGTCGGCCGATCGCACGGGGACGGTCAGCAATGCCCCGGCCTCCGGCTTCCATTCGGCCTGTGCGAGTGCCCGCGCCACTGCGCCCTCGCAAGTTTCGTGATCGTTTACGGTATTCGGCTCCAGCGCCTCGGACATCGGGACCGACGCATACTCTCCCGCCGGATGCAACGTGTCGGTATCCAGCCGCAGGATCTGCTCGGCCTGATCCCAACGCCACCACTGCAGGCAATCCGACAACAAGAGGTCATCGAATGCGGCGAAGACGGCCATCACCATCTGTCCGGTGCGTTCGACACGCGACAGCCGTTCGGCGAGCAAGTGGATCGCCGAGACTTCGTTGAGTCGCTGTCGCAACTCCTGATAATGACGGGCGTCGTCGATGGCGATAGCGACTTGCGACGCCAGCGTTGCCAGCAATCGCAAATCATCGGGGCAGAATGCGGTTCGATTCAGCCGATCGGAAAGACAGATGACGCCGAGCGTTGAGTTGGGCGTCTTCAACGGCGCCGCGATGAGCGACTTGGTCTCGAATTGCGGCCGGTTCTTGTGCCCGAATCGTTCGTCCGTTTCGACGTCTTCGACAAGGATCGGCTCGCCGCTGGCGGCCACCAGCCCGGCCACCGACGATCCCAGCGGTATCTCGACCTGCGGGAAGCGCGTTGCATAGGCGCCGGTTGCCGCCTCGACCGTCAGCACGTCGCGTTCGCGGTCCAGCAACAAAATCGACCCGTACCCGGCCCCGACAACGGCCGTTGCCCGTCTGAGAATCGACTCGAGCAGTTCCGGAAGCTCGGCCGTGCTCGACAAGGTCTGTGATACTTCGTGGATGGCATTGAGCTCGGCGACGCGGCGACGGAGCCCGTCGTTGGCACTCGTCAACTGTACCGTCAGTTCGAGCTGGGTCGCATATAGACGTCGCTGCTGCGTCGCGCGCCGGATTACCGAGCGCAGATTGTTTGCATTGATCGGTTTGAGGAGACAATCGTAGATGTGCAGCCCGACCGTATTCATGACTGCCTCGGTGTCATCCGCCGATGAAACGACGATCAGCGGCAGCCAGGCGTCGAGATTGCGCAGGTTCTCAATCAATCCCTCCAGCCGGGAGCGGGCGGACTCCGAATCGATCAGCACGACATCGATGGGACAATCAGCTTGTTGGACGGTTTGCAATGCGGCGGCCGGATTCCCGGATCGCAAGAGCGTGTGCCCGTCGGCCTGCAGTATCTCGGACATCCGCACGCCCGCCGGCGAGTCGCCGCAGACGAACAGAACACGGCTGCGCGCCGATTGCATGTCTGTGCCCGTGAAAGGGACCGGGGCGACTGGCTGTAGCGGTTGTGGCATGCCGATAACGGTGTCCCACGCGGAGGACACCCCTGATCTTTATCGGCTGATTACGGTCGGGACCCGACACCGGGACGCGCCGTCAGGACGCGCTAAGACGGAGCGGTACAACAGCAGGAAGGCGGCTACACAGAGTCTGAGACGGCGGGTGAGGCGTGCGGATTCTCCTCCTCGGCCTCTTCTAAGCCCTGGTATTTGGACGGGCATTTGACAAGGAGCTGTTCGGCGACAAAAGTCCCGTGCTCAAATCGGCCGCGACAGACGACATCTTTGGCCTGATCGAAGTTCCCCGGCGTGACACCCTGGTACGCCACCGGCATCATGTGCCCCTCTTCATCGACGATGGAAAAGTGCAATGTCCCGTTGGCGTGGTCGTACCGCACTTGGTCCTTGTCGATCTCTCCCATGACCTGGCACGATCGATCCAACCCCTTGGCTTGGGCGATGCTGACGTACGGCGTCACCGACCCGCGAAAGGCCACCGCGGCAACTGCGCCGCAAACCGCGATGATGGAGAGACCGACAACGTAACGCTTGTTCATTCCGAGTCCTTTCGTCTGTTGATACGACGGTCGACGCGCAGAAGATACCAAACGACGCCTGTCCATGTCACCAGGACTGCCACCATCGCGGACATTGTGTCATTCATCGGTTGCCGCTCCAACTGTATCGCCCACCCTCGCCGCGGCTGTTCCAAGATCAAGCAGCCATACGTAGAGTAATGCAAATCCGATTATTGAACTGGCAAAAACCGCTCCCACGGCTCCGGACATGTTGGAACTGCCGGCCGAGAGGACCACTTGATTGGCATCACCGTGCAAAGAGGTATAAAGCCGGGGGAGCACGAAATACAAGAACGGTGAGATGGCTCCGGCCATGATCAGATAGACTGCGGACAGACGGCGTCGGACTTCGACATCACCCGTGGCCTGTCTGAGGGCAAAAAACGCCCCGTAGATGAGGATCATCACAAAGAGAAACAACTGACGCGGATCCCAGTTCCAATAGGCGCCCCATGCCTGCCGCGCCCACAAGGCACCGGTGATACTGGCGACGATGGAGAAGGTCAGTCCCAGTTCTGCCGAGGTCGCCGCCCGATGGTCGTGAGACACCCGACGCGTACGCAGGTATGAGACTCCGTAAACGGCGGCCACGATGAACGCGACAAACGACATTTGTGCCATCGGGACGTGGAAGAAGAAGATACGTGAAGCCTCCTTGCCCGATTGCATGGAAGCCAGCGGCGGCGGCATCGTAAACGCCAGCACGACCACCGCCGTGATCAGCACGATCGCGCCTGCGCGAATCAAATCCATCATGAGGTCATTATCCCGTCATGTCACGACGCCCGGTCGCCCGGTGTCACAATTATACTCTAAAAACCGGATGATCTCTGTCAACATATGCCGGATTTGACAGCTTCATCCTCGCCATACGAACGGAAACAACAGCCATCCAGCCGTCGTGGTCACGACCGCGTAAGCCCCCAGCACCATCAACGAGTCGCCGACCGACGAGCCGGGGTCACCGCCGAGCGCAAATTCGGTCGCACGGATCGCTACAATCAACAAGGGGAGAAGCAGCGGCAGCGCCAGAACTGAAAAGAGCGCCCCACGAACGTTTGCGGCGGCAACCACGGCGCCCAGCAGTGTCACGATTGAGACCAGGCCGACGCCACCGAGAGCCATTGTGACCGACCAGACTATCCAATCGTCAACCGTCAGCCCAAGCAGGAGGGGCGAGAGCAGCGACAAAATCACCTGCAGACCGATCACCAGAACCATGTTAAATGCCCACTTGCCGAAGAAAACGGCATCGGCCGAGGCGGTCAGCTTCAAAAACGTCTCTGTCTTAGTCTCCGATTCTTTGACAAACGCATGGGCCAACGATGACAGCGCCGAAAACATCGTGATAATCCACACAAACACAGCCGCCCACATCGGAGTCAGTCCGATGCCGCCCGACGCAAACGACAAAGCCGCCATCGTCGCCAGCGCAAAAAGCAATAGCCCGTTGAGCGCATAGCGGGTCCTGCACTCCGACCGCAGATCCTTCTGGAAGATCGCCAAAAACTCAATCATCGGTTTCCCAGCCGCCAACCGGACCCATGCGCACACGCCGTGAGGCACGGCGGGCCTCCGCGACGTCGTTGGTGGCAAACAGGATCGCAGCCCCGCTCGCCAGCGCCTGGCGCCACACGAGCTCGACTCCCTCCGGATCGAGACCAGTGGTCGGCTCATCGAGGAGCAACAGGGAGGGTCGCTTCAGGAGTGCCACGCACAACTTGAGACGTTGCTTCATTCCCGATGAGTAGGTGGCGACACGTTCGTCGCCTCGCCCCGCCAATCCGAACTCAGCGAGTGCATCGCCCAACTGCTTGTAATCCTGGTGCATTCGACTGAGTCGAGCCGCCAACCTCAGGTTTTCCAACGCGGTGAGTTCATCGTAGAGAGCCAGATCCGCGGAGACCATGCCGACCGATTTGTGGAGACGATTCGACGACAAAACCTGCCCCGCGTAACGGTGCGATACTGAGCCGCTGTCGGGACGCGTCAATCCCGCAATTATTCTCAGGAATGTCGATTTTCCCGATCCGTTTGGCCCGACGACCGCAACCAGCTCGCCCGGCGCCGCGGTCAGATTGATGTCGTGGCAGATGACCCGGCGGCCATAGGATTTTGAGAGATTCTCGACTTCGAGATTGTAGTTGGTCACCGGTCCCGTTCCCATCGCCACCTCCGATTCGGCCCCGGCAGACCTACGCGGACCTGAAGGTCACCCAATGTACTGTGAGCCGCTCGCGATGAAAAGGGAACACCCACGCGGTTGTTCCTCGTATCATGGGACAGCCATTGCACGCTGGCGACCGGGTTCTTGACAAACCGGACGTCGGTAAGGTGATTGGGCCGGCAAGCGATAGTCGGGGGCCATCAGAACAAGGCGATCGATGCCAGAGAAAAGCCTCGTCGGACAGACAATTAAGCACTACGAGATTACCGAACGGCTCGGCGCTGGCGGGATGGGCGAGGTCTATCTGGCCACCGATGCCAAGCTGAGACGCAAAGTTGCGCTGAAATTCCTGCCACGTGAATTCGCCGACGATCCCGAACGCCGTCGTCGTTTGGAGATCGAAGCCACATCGGCGTCGTCGCTGGATCACCCGAACATCATGACGATTTACGAGATCGACGAGTGCGACGGTCGGCCGTTCATCGCGATGTCGTATGTCGAAGGCATGACGCTGCGCGAGACAATCGACGCGGGCGTCACGCTCGAAGACGCGGTGCGCTACGGTGTGCAGTTGGCCGCCGCATTGGCCGCGGCCCACGCACAGGGCATCGTCCACCGCGATGTCAAACCCGCCAACGTCATCATCGGCAACGACCGCCGTCTGCGGCTGGCCGACTTTGGGCTCGCGCGCCTGAAGGAGTCCTCGGGGATCACCACCGAGGGGAGCACAGTCGGCACGGTGGGCTACATGTCCCCGGAGCAGGCGCAGGGAATGGCCGTCGACAGCCGTTCCGATGTTTTCTCACTCGGAGTCATCCTCTACGAGATGTTGGCCAGGGAGCGGCCGTTTGCGGCGGAACATGCCGCCGCGGCACTGTATTCCATCGTACACGAGAATCCCCAGCCGCTACGGGATCGTAATCCTGATGTCCCACCCGAACTGGCCGCCATCGTCGAACGAGCATTGGTGAAGGATCCTCGCGGACGGTTCGCGGACGGGTCGGAAATCGAGTCCGCATTGCGTCTGTCCGCGCAGTCGCTGGAGATTTCCCGATTGTCATCGGGCAACATTGCCGCCTTCAAAGCGGCGCGTCGTACACGGATCGGCTGGGCGGTCGCGGGTGTGACCGCCATCCTCATTGGATTGGCCGGGGCCGCTCTGGGGCTGATACCGGCAGTCATCTCGCCGCAGACCGAGACGGCGCAGGCGAGTCTGAGCACCGTCGCCGTCATGCGATTCGAGAACTTAAGCGAAGCCGATGATCCCGATCGCCTGGGCGATATCATCGCCGAACTGCTGACGACCGATCTGTCCGGTTCATCCTACGTCACCGTCGTTTCCAGCCAATTGCTCTTTGATCTGATGCGCAAAGAATCGCCCGAGCGCGCCGCCGCCGATCGCGCGACCGACCTGCGTGTGGCGCGCCGCGCCGGTGCCGATCGCATGCTGACCGGTTCGCTGTCACGGCTGGGAGGACGCACGATCATCACGGCCCAGATCGTCGATTGCGAGTCCGGAGACGTGCTCGGGTCGGAAAGAGTCGACGGCGACGATGTCTTTGCGATGATCGACAACCTCTCGATCCGCATCAAACGTCGACTGGGTCTCACCGACGTTGAAGCGGCAGCGGGTGACATGCCCGTCGCCGAGGCGACCACGAGCGACCCTGAGGCGTACCGCGCCTATGTCAGCGGCATGGATCACTACCACGCCCTGGAGTGGCAGGAGGCGCACGAGGAGTTCGATCGCGCGCTGGCACGCGACTCGGGATTCGCGCTCGCCTACCTGCGCAAGGGGGTCGCCTACTTCTCCGATGGGCAGCAGGCAAGGGGATTTCAGACGATGGCGCAGGCCCGGCACCACATGGAGCGGACCACCGGGTGTGACCGGCTTATTTTTAAGGCGATGGTCGTCGAATGGTGCGGCAATCTGGACATGAAAGCGGCGATGAAAACGTTGAAGCAGGCGACCGTCGAGTTTCCGACCCAGAAAGAGGCGCCCTTCTGGGTGGCCAATTTCTCACTGGGAGAAAACCAGTTCGACTCGGCCATCCACTACTCGCAAAAGGCGCTCGCCCTGGACCCCGACTATCCCTTCGCGCTGTTGACGGAAACCGTGGCCCTGATCGAACAGCAGCGTTATTCCGAGGCGCGTCGTGTGGCGGAACACTTTCGCCAGGTGCGTCCGGAGGACGCATTGCCGTATGAGTTGCTCGGCGACATCTGGCGAAAAAAAGGCAACCTCGACTCAGCGCGTGTCTACTACATGCAGACGGTGACGGTCGCGCCCGACAGCCGCGACGGATACCGTGAAATGGCGCGCATTCACATGCTTCAGGGACGCCCTGATTCGGCCATCGCCTGGAGTGAGCGGATGCTGAAGCAGGACAATCCATTCACGCGCGTCGTCGCGCTGCGCAACATCGCTTCGATCCACAAGGCCTGGGGACGCTTTGACGAAGCGCTGAAGTACTACAAATGGTCCGACGCCCTTTGTGACTCCGCCGAGTTGAGGAATCAGCGTGCGGTCACGCACAACAGCATCGCCAGTCTGTACTTTGACGCCGACCACCTTGACGAGGCGGTTCGCTATGCGCAGGCGACCGCCGAGTTCGACACCATCAATCCGTCCGGGCTCTATTTTGAGGCATACATGCAGGCGATTCGCGGTAACAAGGAGCGTGCGCAGTTCCTGGTCGATTCGCTCAACGCCAAATGGACCGGCCGGTTCGAAGACTTCTTCCTGCAATCGGCCACTCACACGATCGCCGCACACGAGGCCGTCTTGTCCGGACGCTATCAAGTCGCGATCCAGGAGTTCCTCGAAGGGCGACGGCTGCGGCGAGACTCGACCGATGCCCGCATCTACCTCGGCGAAGCGTATCTGCTGGCCGGACAAATCGACGATGCCGTCCGCGAACTGGAAGCCAACCGCCGCGAGGCCGAAATCGAGTGGATTTCCGGCGAATACCTGCGCGGATTGTATCTGTTAGCCCAGGCCTATCAAGCCGACGGGCGCCAGCAGGATGCAGTCACCACGCTCGAACGGCTCCTCGCATTCTGGGGCGAAGCTGACTGGAATGTGCCGTGGATGCTAAACGCCAAGCGGCTATATGGCAGTCTGACCGCGCAGTGAGGCAACCTCATGTTGGGTCACCATCCCGCATTGTTCGCAGAATCAGCGTCCCCAACGAGATTCGAACTCGTGTTACCGCCGTGAAAGGGCGGTGTCCTAGACCGGGCTAGACGATGGGGACGCGCCGCTTCAGCCCGCCTTGGGCGTTCTGAGACCCGCCAGATAACCGCCCAACCGCTTGTCTGTCAAGCGGAATGCCGCCACGGAGCCGGTTCCCAAACGTGCCCGTCAGTGTGAGACCGTCTTGCGCCTCCGCCAAAACAGCGTTTGAACAACACATTATCGCATAATAGATTATCCGGCGGACGTGATCCGATCAAACAGGTCACGTTCACGGCATACCTATGGCCATCCTCAAAGTCGCCAAACTCGGACACCCGGTGCTGCGACGTGTCGCCGAACCGATCAAGTCCGGCGACATCGGCGACGCCGGCCTCCAGCGCCTGATCGAGGACATGTTCGAGACAATGGCCGAATACTCCGGCGTCGGACTGGCTGCGCCCCAGGTGCACCATTCGATTCGCCTGTTGGTGACCGAAGATATTCCCGACCCAGAGCGTGAAGGGAAACTTCTCGCGGTTCGCAGCGCGGTCATCAATCCGGAGATCACATTTCTGACCGACGAGCAGATCGCCTACTTCGAGGGTTGCCTGTCGATTCCCGATCTGCGCGGCCGCGTGCCGCGCATCCGGCACATCCGTCTGCGTGGCTTGGATCGCGAGGGTCAGCCCTTCGATCGCGAAGTCGAAGGATTTCCGGCGGTGGTGGTCCAGCACGAGGTCGACCATCTCAATGGAGTCGTTTTTCTTGATCGGATGACCGATTTGTCGACATTGACCTATCTGACGGAATATGACCGTTACTTTGCATCACAGGATTTGTAGTCACAGGCAGGAGTGAGATGACCACTCAGTTGGTAGCGGCCCAGCGCAGTCACACGCCCGTCGTTGACGACACCGCGTTCGCGCGTCTCCTCGATTCCGTCGAGAAACCGGCGCGGTATATCGGCGGCGAGCTGCATTGCGTGCGCAAAGACCCGGCGACGGTCCCGGTGCGTGTCTGCCTGGCGTTTCCCGATTCGTATGAAATCGGCATGTCGCATTTGGGGCTGCGCATTCTCTATGCGCACCTGAACAAAGACGAACGCATTTACGCCGAACGCGCCTACTGCCCGTTCCCCGACATGGAGGCGCAGTTGCGCACACACCAGTTGCCGCTGTTTTCCATCGAGACCCGCACTGCGCTGGGCGATTTCGGCGTCGTCGGTTTCTCGCTGCAGTCGGAGATGAGCAATTCCAATGTGCTGACCATGCTCGATCTGTCGTGCATCCCGCTCCGGCGAGAGGACCGTCGCGAGGGCGATCCGATCATCATGGCGGGCGGACCGGTCGTCTTCAATCCCGAGCCGATGAGCGATTTCATCGATGCGTTCCTGATCGGAGACGGCGAAGAAGCGTTCGCGCAGTTCCTCCTGCGCAACGATGCGCTCAAACGCGACGGCATCGTTCGCTCCGAACGCCTGCGCCTTCTCGCCGATCAAATCGACGGCATTTACATCCCGGCGCTGTACGATGTCGAAGTCGATCGCGGCACGGGGTTCCTTCACGTTCGTCCCACCGCTGGCGCGCCCTATCCGGTGCGCAAGGCGTTGCTCGACGATGTCAATCGCTTTCCGTTTCCGTCGGATATCCTCGTCCCGCAAAGCGAAATCGTGCACGACCGTGTGGCCGTCGAAATTGCGCGCGGCTGCACCGAGGGGTGCCGGTTCTGTCAGGCGGGGATCATCTATCGTCCGGTGCGCGAACGCACGCCGGAGTCGATCGTTAACACGATCATCGACGGGATCGACAAGACCGGTTTTGAAGAAGCGTCGCTGACCGCGCTGTCCACAGCCGATTATTCCTGCATCACCCCGTTGGCCAAGGCGGTCATGGCCGAACTGCAGATGCGACGCGCGGCCATGTCGGTATCGTCGCTGCGCGTTTACGGCGTCACCGAAGAGCTCGCGCGCGAGATCGCCAAGGTCCGCAAGACCGGGTTCACCATTGCGCCGGAGGCGGGCACGCAGCGCATGCGCGACGCGATCAACAAGGGCATCACCGACGAGAACATCGATACCGCGACCGAGATCGCCTTTGCCAACGGTTGGAAACGGCTCAAGCTTTATTTCATGATCGGACTCCCGACCGAAACCGACGAAGATGTAATCGGCATTGCCGAGACCGCCCTTCGGGTTTTGAAGATCGGCCAGAAACATGCCGGACGCGGTATCAAGATTGTCGTCTCCGTCTCGTCGCTGGTGCCCAAGGCGCACTCGACGTTCCAGTGGGTGCCGTTCAACGATCCCGCCGAACTCCTACGCAAGCAGCGAATGCTCGCCGAGCGTCTGCGTCCGTTTAAGGGCATCGATTTGAAGATGCACGAGGTCCGATTGTCGCGATTGGAAGCGGTATTCTCGCGCGGCGACCGGCGACTTGGCCGTGTCATCGAAACCGCGTGGCGTAAAGGCGCGCGTTTCGATGAATGGAGCGACTGGTTTAAGGAGGAAATCTGGCTTGAATCATTCGCCGCATGCGCCATCGATCCCGATCAATTCCTGCCCGCGCTGCCGACCGACGCGCCTCTGGTTTGGGACCACATCGATTCGCGCGTGACCAAAGAGTTTCTGCTGAAGGATTTGAAAAAGGGGCTCGCGTCGCGTTTCTGGCATCCGTGCGAAAAGCCGTATCTGCCCAAACGGCACAATCCGCCGAAGTCCAAAGACGGCATCACCAAGCTGGTCTGCTACGACTGCGGCGTCGATTGCGACTTAAAGAGCATCGCCATCGAACGCGATGTCGCCGCCGAGGAGGCCGGACGACTGGTAAGCGAAAAACTCGCATTACTGGAGCGCTCCGGCGCGCGCAACATCCCGATTCCCGTCGTGACCGATTCGGGCGAATTCCACGAGGGCTCCACGGGCGTGCGCGAGCGCGACACGGCCGGCTCCGCATCGCAGCCCTTTGAGCCGACCGCGGGGCCGTTGTATCGCCATCGCGTCTGCTACGCCAAGTCCGGGATGTCACGCTACCTGTCTCATCTCGATGTCGCGCGCGTGATCGACCGCGCGTCGCGTCGCGCCAAATGCCCGGTGGCCTACACCGGCGGTTTCCATCCGCATCCCAAGATTTCGTTCGGACCGGCCCTGCCGGTCGGTGTCGCCGGCGAGAGAGAAGTTTTCGATATCGAGCTGTACGAAGACTGGACGTGCGAGGAGTTGGCCGAACGGTTGCGCACGAATCTGCACGAGGGATTCCGGCTCCATGACGTGCGCCGCTTGCCGCCCGAGGCGGGCTCCATCGATTCGGTCGTCAATCGCTTCGAGTACCTTGTTCGCTTTGACACCGGCCAACTCGCCGGTTCAGGCGGAGCCGATGGCATCGCACACCGACTGTCGGAGCGCCTTTCCAACGGCGGCTGGCTGATCGAGCGCACGGTCAAAAACAGGCGCCGCTCGATCAACGCGGCGGAGTTTGTCGCCGACTCGAAGTTTGTCTGCGACAACGGCACGACAGACTGGCAACTGACGCTCGTCTCCAACGACGAAGGACGCTCCGTGCGACCACGCGAACTGGTCGAGTCGTTGTTTGCGGGCTGGCCAGAGGGCACGCAGATCACCCGATTGCGCATGGGGCTGCTTATCGACGGCCGCTGGGTCACGCCGATGGAGGCCGCGACCGCGTGATCCGTGCCGCGACTGCTCCCCAACGGCGGGCATCATTCTACACGCTCGGCTGCCGTCTGAATCACGCCGAGACCGCGCTGATCGCCCAACGCTTCGTTCAGGCGGGATACGCCATCGCCGAACACGGTGAGCCGGTCGATGTCGCGGTCATCCACACCTGCTCGGTGACCGAACGCGCCGATGCGCGGTGCCGTCAGGAGATCCGCAAAGTCCGACGCGGCTCCCCCGATGCGGTCGTCTGTGCGGTCGGCTGCTATGCGCAGGCCGAACCGGCGACGGTCGCGGCACTGGGCGGAGTCGATTTTGTCGTGGGCAATGACCGCAAATACGATCTGGTCAATCTGATCGGCGACGTCTCACCGAGGGACACACCGCGGATCGACGTGTCGCGCCGCGTCGACTTGACGTATGTCGAGTATCCTGTATCGGGATACTATGCCCGTGAAACCCGCGCCAACATCAAGATTCAGGACGGTTGTAATTTCTGCTGCGCGTTTTGCATCCTGCCGCGCATTCGCGGACGCGCCCAATCGCGACGGTTAGGGGACATCATAGCCGAAGGCCACGAACTGGCCCGACGCGGCCACAAAGAGCTGGTGATCACCGGCGTGAACATCGGCACTTATACGCATGACCGCTACACGATTGCCGATGTCGCACGCGCGCTCTCGGCGATTCCCGATGTGCAACGCGTACGCATTTCGTCGGTCGAACCCACGACCGTCAGCGATGACCTGCTCGACTGGATGGCGAACGACCCCAGGGCATGTCGTCACCTGCACCTGCCGTTGCAGGCCGGATCCGATTCGGTTCTGTCGAAAATGAAACGCGTGTACACCGTGAGCGACTACGTCCGCTTTATTGAGAAAGCGATGCGGATGATTCCCGATCTCGGATTGGGAACCGACATCATCGTCGGGCATCCCGGTGAGGGGGATGCGGAGTTCACCGAGTCAGTCCGTTTCGTCGAGGCAATGCCGTATTCATACCTGCACGTCTTCTCATACTCCGAGCGGCCCAAAACGGCGGCCGCATTTTATGATGACAAGATTGACCCTCGGGTGATCAAAGAGCGCTCCGAAATCATGCACGAGATCGGGCGGCGTAAGCGGCAGCAGTTCTTCGAACGCCATATCGGCCGCACCGTCGATGTCCTGTTCGAATCAGTCGACGATGACGGTTGGTGCAAGGGATTTACCGGCTCGTATGTCCGCGTCGGGATACTCGGCTCCGAGGCGCCGACCAATGAGATCCGTGCGGTGGAAGTTCAGGGGCGTACGGATGAGTATTGCTTGGGAGTGCTGAAGGCAGCGTGAAGAATAGCGGACTGACCATGACATCGACAATACTTCGGGCCCGCATCGATCCTGCTGAGACGTTCCCCGTGGGACCGATTCGATCATCGCGCGCAACCATCAACCTCCAGACCTTCGGCTGCCAGATGAACGAGTACGACTCGGAACTGGCGCGCTCGATTCTGCAAAAACGCGGCTACTCGTTCACAGACGACGAAGACGGCGCCGACATCGTCTTGTTCAACACCTGTGCGATTCGCGAGACAGCCCACACGCGCATCTATGCTCGTCTCGGGGACTTGGCCAACGAAAAGAAATCACGCGATGGTTTGGTCGTCGGCGTGCTGGGTTGTATGGCGCAGAATCT
Organism: Candidatus Zixiibacteriota bacterium; assembly: GCA_036397555.1. Lineage (NCBI taxonomy): Bacteria > Pseudomonadati > Candidatus Zixiibacteriota > Candidatus Zixiibacteriota bacterium. The sequence continues at coordinate 126,260 of DASWIS010000031.1, forward strand.
CAAAGAAGACATCCTCCTGCGTTTTCCCGCAGTCGATTTCATCTGCGGGCCGGATGCCTACCGGACCCTGCCCGACCTGATTGACCGCGCTCGCGGCTTGCGCGAACGCGGCGTGTCGATCGATCTTTCCGAGTACGAAACCTACGACGACATCGCGCCGACCCGCGTCGACGGCGTCAACGCCTGGATCGCAATCATGCGCGGCTGCGACAATTTCTGTACGTTCTGTGTCGTGCCGTACACGCGCGGACGCGAACGCTCGCGCGATCCCCACGGCGTTGTCGAGGAGACGCGCCGTCTGGCCGCCGACGGCTACAAGCAGGTGACTTTGCTGGGGCAGAATGTCAACTCATACAGGTTCGACGGCGCCGATTTCGCTGATTTGATGCTGCGTGTCGCCGAAGTGACCGGTATCCAACGGGTCCGCTTCACATCGCCGCATCCGAAAGACTTTCCGGCAAAGCTGCTCCACGTAATCGCCGATCACCCGCATCTCTGCAAACACATTCACCTGCCGCTGCAAGCGGGGTCCGATCGCGTGCTGCGCAAGATGAATCGCGACTACACACGGGCCGCCTTCCTGAAACTTGTCGATCAGATTCGCGCGATCATTCCCGATGTGACCCTGACGACCGACATCATCTGCGGCTTCCCGACCGAAACGCGTGAGGAATACCTCGAGACCGAGCGCGTGATGCGCGCCGTCGAATTCGACTCGGCCTTCATCTTCAAATACTCCGAACGCCAGGGCACCATCGCGCAGAAGCTCTGGAACGATGATGTCCCCGACGAGGATAAAGCAGAACGCGTGAGCCGTCTGGTCGCATTGCAGCGCGCAATCTCACTGGAGCGCCATCGCGCGATGATCGGCCGCACCGTCCGTGTCCTGATCGAAGGTGAGAGCCGCAAGCGCTCCAGCGAGTGGAAAGCCCGAACCGACGGCAACACGATCGTCGTTTTCGCCGATCCGTCGGCGGCAGTCGGCGATTTCCGCGACGTCCTCATCACCGATGCCACGCCCAACACGCTGTTGGGCCGTTGCGTCGATCGCAGTTAGACGGCGACCGGCACGTCCCCCTCGGTATCTCACTGTTCAATTCCTGAACACCTGTATCCCCCGACCGGGCATGCATCAGGTTCCGGTTCTTGCCGATACACTGCATAAGCCGCCTCACGCAGGGGAATGTGCGTCATGGCCAAGATCGACCAACTGTTGACAATCGTACGCTCCGCGGGAGCCACCGATCTGCACCTGTCGCCCGGTTCGGTGCCGATCATTCGCGTCGCCGGGCAACTGCAAAAGACGCGTCATCGCCATCTCACCGAAGAGGAAGTGCGGCAGCTCGCCTTCGAGTTGCTCAGCGACGAACAGATTCGCCGATTCGAAAAGGGCGGCGATATCGATTTGGCCTATGGTCTGCCCGGTGTCGCGCGCTTTCGGATCAACATTTATCGGTCGCAGTCGGGCGTCTCGGCGGCGTTTCGTCTGATCCCCGATGACATCCCCGATCTGGTCTCCCTGGGGTTCTCCGAGGCGGTCGCGCAACTGGCCGAAAGCAAGTCGGGCCTCGTGCTGGTGACCGGCCCGACCAATTCGGGCAAATCGACCACGCTGGCGGCGATGCTCGATCACATCAACACCCGCTTCGCGCGACATATCGTGACGATCGAAGACCCGATCGAGTATGTTCACAACAATAAGAATTCGCTGATATCGCAGCGCCAGGTTGGACTGCACGCCGAATCGTTTCCGTCGGCGCTGCGGGCCGCGCTGCGCGAAGACCCCGATGTTGTCTTGGTCGGCGAGATGCGTGATACCGAAACGATCTCGCTGGCCGTCACCGCCGCGGAAGTCGGACTGCTCGTGATGGGAACGCTGCACACGGTCACCGCCGCCGCGACGGTGGACCGCATCGTGGACGTCTTTCCGCCGTCGCAGCAGGCGCAGGTGCGCATTATGCTCGCGGATTCGCTGACCGGCATCGTCTCGCAGCAGCTCTTGCGGCGCGCCGAAAGCCGCGACCGGGTCGTGGCGTTCGAGCTGCTCCGCCGGACCACGTCGGTCAGTACCCTGATCCGCGAGGGAAAGTCATACCAAATCCCGACGGCCATCCAAACCGGACGCAAATACGGCATGCAACTGCTCGACAACCACCTGCGCGAACTGCTCGACGCCGGCGTCATCACGGTTGCCGAAGCGATACGCTGCGCCAGCGACCCGGGACGGTTTGTCGATCGCTCCGTCGTCGAAGAGCCGGTCGCCGAGGTGACCGCGTAAATGGCCTCGCGCCAAGCCAAACGTCGTCTCGACGAAATCCTCGTCAGCGAGGGGCTGGTCTCCGAGCAGGAGATCCGGGATGCCCTGCTGCGTCAAAAAGCGGAGGGCGGCAAATTCGGGTCGCAGCTTCTGTATCATCGCACCATCGACGAAGCGACGCTCGTCAAGGCGCTGGCGATTCAGTTCGGCTGCGAGGGCGTCGTGCTCTCCGACCGCGCCATCCTGCCGTCGGTCGTCGCCATGGTCCCCGCCAAAGTCGCGACCGCCAGACGGGTGATGCCGTTCGACTTCGACCGCAGGCAGAACGTGCTCAAGATCGCCTGCGAAAACCCCGGCGATGAGAATCTGATCAAGGAGCTGAACTTTGTCGTCGGCGGAAAGCAGATTCGCCTCTTTGTCGCCGCCGAAATCGCGCTGAGCACCGCCATCGCTCGCTATTATCTCGGACGCGACATCTCGCTGGCCGACCAGCAGCTATTGGATATTCCCGATGGCGCCACCGACACTGGCAAGATCGCCATCGGCGAGAAGGGGCAGTTGCCCGACTCGGTCGCCGATGTGCGCCCGGCGCTGCTGTTGGTCACCGATGAGATCTATACCGCGCCGTTGATCCAGTCGCTCTTCGAACGCGACGGCTACCATGTCGAAATCTGCGAATCGGCCGATGACGCGCTGGAGCTCGTCGGTAACCGGCGATTCCAGGCGCTGTTTATCCGCAGTTCGGTTTCGGGGGACTACATTCATCTCATCGATCGCGCCCGCCGCATCTCGGCGCGCACCGTGATCCGGTTTTATTCCTCGGCCTCCGACCTGATGCTGAGCAAGGGCGTGCTCTCGACGCCGGCGGAACTGCTCATTTCCAATCTCGAGTTGTTCACCTCGCTTCTGTCGTCGAAGGCACGGCTGCCCGTCAATCACGGCGCCCGCGTCGGCCAATACGCCGACCGTTTGTGCCGCAAACTGGAAATCCCCGACAAGGACCGCGTGATGATCAGCAACGCGGCGTATGTCCACGATCTGGCGCGCTACTACTACAGCAGCGATCAGGTGCAGGACAACCGCAGCGTTGTGCGGATGACCGTCAAGCTGCTCACCTCGCTGAACTATTCGGCGGTCGTGCTGGAAATGCTGCGGCGGATGTACGCCGACGTCGCGGGCAAGTACACCGCGCGCCTTCCCATCGAGGTTTTGGGCGGCAACATTCTGACCATCGTCGATGTCTTCTGCGACAGCGTTACCCCCAATGACCGCCTGTCGCTGGACCGCTTCGATGCGGTCAAAAAAAAGCTCCGCGACCAGGTTGGATCGATGTTCTTGCTGGAAGTGGTCGAGGCATTCATCGAGATGATCCAGGAGGAATTGCTCGACCAGCGGACGACGCGCAGTCTCAGGCAGGTCATGATCTTCGCCGAGGATCTCGCGCGCCAGCAATCGCTGGAGATGCGATTGCGCAACGAAGGGTATCCGACCGTATCACAGAACTCGATCAATGCCGTCGTCGAGCTGATCAGCCGCCGCGAACCCGACGTGCTGATTCTCGCGATTCCCGGTGATGTCGAGGCCATCAACATCATGGTCTCACAGTTGGAATCTTCCGGGATCGACTTCGGTCGAATCCCCACCCTGCTGCTGACCGACGCATCGTCCCTGACCGCGATGACCGGGCTGTTGGAGCGCGGACTCGAAGACATCATCGCTCTCGAAGACAACCTGGACCTGTTGGTGAGCAAACTGCGCAAGCTGGAAGGCAAAATCCTGGCCGCCCGCAAGCAGCAATCCGGCAATCTCGCCGACGCAGTCGGCGCGCGTGGACGCCTCGCCGACATGAATCTGATGGATTTGCTTCAGGTTCTCGGTCCGGGACGCAAGACGGTGCGCGTGACGGTCGAACCGAACGGTCCCGACAAGTCCAAACTGCGCATCTACCTGAATGCCGGTGTGCTCACGTTTGCCAAATCCGCCGAAACCGAGGGACCGGATGCTGTCTACGAAGGACTGACGTGGACCGACGGCACCTGGACGGTCGAGCCGGTCGATACCGACGTATTGCCGCCGCCCAATAACCAACTCTCCAACGAGTCGATCCTCATGGAGGGTTGCCGACTGCTCGATGAACGTGTCCGCTCCGGACAACTGCTGTAGGCGATCAACTCACGCGCGAGACGCCGTCTCGTTCCGGGATATGCGGTCTCACCCGCCCCCGGATGCACCAGGCAAACTTATAAAAGCGACTCTGATGAGAGTGCCCACGTGGTTACCGACCAGAGCGTTCCGGCTTCGATGGTAACGATCGCTACGAGGTGGTCGCCGGTTTGTAGATCGCCGCGATCACCACACCGGCCAGCATCAGTTCGATCAAGTACCCGATGATCCATGCCGCCGTCAGACTGCCGGGCCATGGCTGGACGGCATAGTTGATGATCATGGTAGAAGCCATGAATGCGATGCCGGCGTAGAGGCCGAAGCGGACTCCCTCGGCGACTCCTCGTCCTTCATAACCCTTGATGAAGATGTAGCAAAAGCCAAACGCCAGCATCAACTCACCGAGAACGACCCAGAAAAAGAACCGGACAAAGCTTTCCTCCGGGCGCAGCAAATGCCTTACGCCTTCGTACATGCCTTTCAGCAGCATCCCGTGAAATACGAACTCGAACAAGAAGATCATGACCCAGACCGCCAGACTCCCGATCACGTAACGTTTCACATTCATGCGACCCTCCCTGTCGACTGTGACGCGGTTTTCCGGTCAAACGGTTTCGGTGCGAGCAACGCATCGAACAAAGCTTGGCCTGCTGTGACCCGCAAGACAAAATCGGCTGCTGGACTCAGGGTAAAGACAAAGGCCCCGGCCGACGGCCGGGGCTCCAGGAATGCACGATGTCGGTTCTCCGGATTCGGCTCAGTTAATGCCGTACTTCGAGAAGTGGTGGATTTCGAATGAGATTTTGCCGTGCGCGTCAACGAACGCGGTTTGCTGATATTCCCACGATCCGGTTGCCGGATTGAGCCACCAAAGCCGTCGTAATGTGCCTTCCGCCTGACCGGTTTCTAACGTCAAAGTTGCCGGTTTCTGGAACGTCAGCCCGTCAGGGCCGAAGTCGAAGATGTAGACATCGAGGATTCTCAAATCGACGTGAGTCGCAGTCCCGGTGACCATCGTCAGTAGTCTCAGCGCGCCAGCCGGGATAGTCAAGGTCGCGCTTTCTTCGCCGAAGTCGAAGTTCAGGGTCCCGCCGAGCAGGCCGATCAGCACTTGTTCGGTCGTGGTAATCAGCCAGCCGATAACCTGTTCCGGCGACTCCGCCGCACTGTCGAGCTGGGCCTGCGCCCAAATCAAATCTTGCAGCCCGTCGTCTGCGTTGGGCGAAACCACCCGCTCTCCGCAGCCGACTAAAAACAGCCCGATGCCGAAAATCCCGATCAGCACCAGCCCTTTCAGCCAGCCGCGCTGCAACGCTGATTTACGATTTAACATTGCGGAACCCTCTCGTTCTGGTCGCCATCGGCACTTTAGCCGCCTCTTCCTGCCGCACGTGCCGTGCCCAGACAGCGCAGATCTGACACAGTGATATAACATGTTGTTGTCCAGCGGGATGCGGCGACACGGCACGGCCCGCTGTTCAAAGCCCACACACTGTCCTCCTGATTTGGGGACGACAAACTGTGGGGGGGCGCCCAACAGTGGGGGAGGCGGGCCATGCGGTTGGCCGGCTTCGGACGGGAATCGATGTGGCTGACGATGGCTGCCTTGGAGAGAACGACGACAGCCCAGGCCGGTTTGTGTATCCGCGAAAAAGTTGATTCATTTGTGACGTCGTGTCGCTGTATGATGCACGACGACGGAAGCAATGAACGGCGGAATCCAAGTCACTGTGTTTGACGTACCACGAACACGTACCACACATGCCGCAGAGTTTCGCAGAGGGAGGAAGTCGTGAAGAAGACCGCGTCAAAGTCCAGAGCGAAGACAAGACCGAAGTCGAAACCGTCGACGAAGAAACCGATGAGAAAGACGGCGAAACCGAAGGCGAAAGCCGCCAGGCGCGTGGCCAAGGCGAAGCCGAAGATGACAGCGCAAGCCGGTCCGTCGGCCAGGGCAAAGTTCGCCTACAAGCCCGTGGATCCGCAAACGATGATGGAGCAGTGGATGAAGCTTGCTGCACCGGGTCAGCCGCATGCCCGGTTCAAGAAGCTGCAGGGACGTTGGAACGCGACCGTCAGATTCTGGATGGACCCGACCGCGCCGGCACAGGAGAGTACCGGCGAGGCGGAGTTTACGTTGTTTCATGGCGGACGATTCATGCGCCAGGACTACAAAAGCACATCGCCTCAGATGCCGTTCGAGGGCCTGGGCCTGACCGGCTTCGACAACTTTCGCAAGGAGTATGTCGACATCTGGACCGATTCGATGAGCACGGCATTCACCATCAGTCGGGGGCGCGAAGAGTCATCCACCGGAGCGGTCAATTTTAAGGCGTTGGCGGACCGTCCCACCGTAGGTCAGAAGGATGTCCCGATGCGCTCCATCACCCGCTTTGATGGCGACGACACGCACGTAATCGAGATGTTCAGCCCGGGACCCAGCGGAAAAGAATTCCGCAACATGGAGATTGTCTACAAACGTGTGAAGTCATGACGAAATGGCGGCTGACGCAGCGCCGAAGGTGATTCCGGCAAGATGGGGTGGGTGAAGGGATTTGAACCCTTGGCCCCCAGGGCCACAACCTGGTGCTCTAACCAACTGAGCTACACCCACCATCGCGGCAGCGGCATAAACTACGATTGACGCGACCGCCGTGTCTACAGCAATTGGCGTTCGCACCCCACCGCATTGCAGCGGTCACCATCACCGAGAAAAAAAACGGCCCCCGAATTCGGGGGCCGTTCGTGTTGAACTGAGCCGCTGTCTATTTTCCTTGTGCGGCCGACGCTGACCGGACGTGACCACAGATCATATCCACTTCCTTGCAGAACTGGTCGTAGTCGAGTTGCATCCCGTTGATATAGGCGCTCCATCCCGCGCTCGATTTGGCGTAATGCAGGGCATCTTCGATTTCGGCATCCGTTGCGCCATTGAGCTTGGCGAACTGGGTATGAAAGTACGCGCAATAGCGGCACTTGGTGATCCCGGAGATCGCGACGCCGATCAGCTCGCGATACTTGTTGGGGATCGCGCCCGGCGCCATCTGGACCTGTTTGAGCAGGTTCCATTCGAGCTCAAGTGAGTTGTCGGGGACGGTCTTCATGAATGTCGGAACCAGACCGAGCGTCGCTTCCATGTCTTTGTAGATTTCCTCGCGGGACATCGGTTCGGCGCCCGTCTGTGCATCGGACTGGCTGAGGCCCAGCAGCGCTAAGACCCCGATCGCAACGACCGCAGCCCATAAAACGCGCCTACTCATTGCTTCCTCCTGCTGTGATAGATGTTGGTTGTGCTGCCTGACCCCACCCCGACCGGGTGTGTCAGAGTTCGCACCTAAATAACAGTCGCGAATCAGCCATGCGGTCAGTTCGACGTCAAGTTTAATGTGCGATCGATTCCGTATATCTTTGGAGTAGAATGAACCGTACCCCCGGCAGGATTCGAACCTGCGACCCACAGCTTAGAAGGCTGTTGCTCTTCCTATTGAGCTACGGGGGCAATGGCGGCTTTGCCGTTCAAGTCTGTGTGCAACAATCGGGGTGAGAGGATTTGAACCTCCGGCATCTTGCTCCCAAAGCAAGCGCGCTACCAGGCTGCGCTACACCCCGTTTGCGGCAATCAGTCCATTGATGGTACCAGACGGACGCAACAACATGACAAAATAAGGCGCCCGCCCGCCCGGCCGTCACGAACTTTTGACCGCTAGTTCTCGCAGTCGTTGCGCGGCCTTGCGAAAGGCCACGCCTCGGTGCGACAGCCCATTCTTCTCGGCGGGCGTGGCTTGGGCGAACGTCCTGCCCAGTTCGGGAACAAAAAATATCGGATCATACCCGAAGCCGCCTGGCCCGCGTGGTTCCCTCGTGATCCTGCCTTCAATTATCCCGACAAACACATCGGCGTCCCGTTGGTGTCCGATCAGCGCCGCGGCACAAACAAACCGGGCCGTGCGCTTCACATCGGCAACATCGTCCAGCAATTGCAGCACCTTGGCGTTGTTGTCGGCGAATGAACACGCCGGGCCGGCGTAACGCGCCGAGAACACACCCGGCGCGCCGTCGAGGGCATCGATTTCCAGCCCCGAATCATCGGCCAAAGTCCACAAGCCGGTCGCGTGGTGAACGGCACGGGCCTTGATCAACGCATTCTCTTCCAGCGTCGCCCCCGTCTCCTCGGGAGATGCGATCCCGCCGATTTGCAGTATGTCGGTGATGTCGATTGGCATGTGGCCCATAATCGCGCGGATTTCGGCGATCTTGTGCCCATTGGCCGTTGCCAGCACCAGTCTGGGGTTTGCAGGGTTCAACCCGGAATCCGGTAGAGTCGGAGGGCTCGTCAAACGGCAACATCGGCCTTGTGGCCGAGGGATTCCAGTTCGACAACATGAACAATGCCTAGTTCGTGACCGAGGAAACGGGCGCCGACACGTCGAAAACGATCCGGAGTGTCGGAGACATAGAAGTGTCGCAGCGGCGCAGATCGACTGTTGCTTCGAAGATCGTGCTCGTCCAGCAATGCCCCGACACTCCGTGCCACGGCATCGGCGGAATCGACCAGACCGATCGCGTCTCCGCACACGGCCGCAATGTCGTCTCTCAGCAGCGGGTAGTGAGTGCAGCCAAGGACCAGCGTATCGATCTGAACTTCGTTCACCATCGGCCGCAGGTATTCCTCGGCGACTGTCCTGGTCACACGATGCCCGGCGTAGCCTTCCTCCGCCAAGGCCACAAACAGGGGACAGGCCCGTGCCGTCACGGCGACATTTGGGTTCAGCTTACGAATCGCTGCCTGATACGCCCCTGAGTTAATCGTCGCCTCGGTGCCGATCACACCCACATGCCCATTGCGCGTCTGCGCCACCGCTTGTTTTGCTCCCGGTTCGATGACACCGATGGCCGGAATCGAGGCGATTGCCACGATGTCCTCCATGGCCGCCGCCGACGCCGAGTTACAGGCGACGACAATCAACTTGCAGCGCTGTTCTTCGAGAAAGGCGGTAATCTGCCGCGCGAATCCGGCAATGACGGCGTTGGAACGAACCCCGTAGGGATAGCGCCCCGTGTCGCCGAAATACACCAATGACTCGTCGGGCGCCGTGCGTGCGATCGACGCAAGCACTGTCAGTCCGCCGACGCCGGAATCGAAGATGCCGATGGGATTGTCGCGGAATTCCGCCGGCATCAGGGCTCCAACTCGGTGTGGGCGATATAGTCGAGAATCCCGCGACAGATCGCCTCGGCCGCATCGCGATGGTACGACTCGCGCCGCAGTTGATTCTCATCCTGACGGTTGCCCAAGAACCCCAGAAAGACGGCCACCGACGGCATCTGCAATCCCGAAAGCATCGTCAAATCCGCTTGATCGACGCCGCGTCCCGGCAGCTTCAACTCTCGTTCCAGCGCATTCTGGATCGACTGCGCCAGGTCGGCCGACGCCTGCTGATATGTCGGTGCGGTCAGTGCGGGCAGGGAAGCACTTGCCCCGTTACCGGCCAGTTGTGCCGCATCCGCCGGGTCGTAGTTTTCCCGCTCGGCGGTCGCCACGGCATCGACATTCCCCGCCCGACCCCAGAACATTGTCTGCGTTCCCGAAGTATTGGGGTCCGAAGATCGATCAACGTGAATCGAAACGAACAAATCGCCGCGATCGTCATTGGCGCCGGCCATCCGCTGCTGCATCGGTACGCTCGCGTCGTCCCAGCGGGTCATAACGACCCGGAAACGATCATCATTCTCCAAACGCTCCCGCAGGAATAGGGCCACCGACAGCGCGACATCCTTTTCCGTCCAACGGCTCCCGTGCACGGTCGCCCCGCTGTCGATGCCGCCGTGGCCGGGATCGATGACGATCACATTCAACGGGTCGCGAGAGCGACGGCCGCCGATCGGCTCCACGGGGTCGTCGAGCCCTTCGACCTCTGCGTTTCCATCCCGGATCATGATCGTCAAACGGGGTGGGTGCTCCTCCGTGTTCACAAAGCAGGTCGAATAGGACTGTCGCAGGCGAAACGACAACTGCGCGGACCCGTCGAACTGATGCGTGCGCACTTCGCGCAAGACCGGATCGCGCCCCGACAGCTTCATCGCGTCGACATCGACACGGGCATCGTAGAGCGAAATGTTGATCCAGTTGCCTTCCGAACGGCTCCACTCGACGGGCAAGGGTTCGGCGAGATCGATCTCGATCAATGTCCCGTTCTCTCGATTCTGCACGGCAAATCCGGTCACGTTGTACTGCCCGCCGCGGATATCGAGGCGGTCGCCCTCCCAGTACAGGCGGCGATGGGAGTGGTTGTTCAGCAGGGTGACGATGGCGTCGACCGAGGCGGCCGCTGAGTGGTCGATCAGGCGCACCGGACCGGCGAGCATGATGGCGTCGTCGTCGCGGCCCACAATCGCCGAGTTGCACCAGAATGACCAGATCTGGCCGTCGAGCTCGACACGCAAATGCCCGGTGGTGCCGTCCCAGCGCATCGGGGCGGCCAGAGCGGCGAAGAGTCCCTGCAGGGAGACATAATCCCGTCCATCAACGCGATACGCCTCGATCCGCACAGGGTTGCCGTCCAGTTCGATGTCGATCGAACGCCCCGTGGCATCGGAAGCCAGCAGAATGAATAGCGCGCTCACAACGAGCGTCCACCGTGCGATAAATCCCCTGGCATTTTCTGCAGTCACAATGTCCACAAGCTTGTAGTCTCAACGGCGTCGGAAGGTTTCGCGTTCAACCTGACGGTCGCTCTCGCGTCGCAGGATCGTCTGGCGTTTGTCGTAGAGCTTCTTGCCCCGTGCCAGCCCCAATTCGACCTTGGCGACCCGTCCGCTAAAGTACAGGCGCATCGGAACCAGCGTCAGCCCTTTCTGGTGAAGCTGCCCGTTGAAGTAGCGCAATTGACGTTTGGTGAGTAACAGCTTACGCCGGCGTCGGGGATCATGGTTGAAACGGTTGCCCTCGGTGTACTCGGGAATGTGTATGTTAACGAGCCAGGCCTCTTCGTTCTCGACCGTGGCGTATCCCTCTCCGAGACTGCACTTGCCGGTGCGCAGCGATTTGACCTCGGTCCCGGTCAATACCAGTCCCGCCTCGACGGTTTCGAGGATTTCATAACGGAATCGCGCCTGCCGGTTGGTCGTCACCGGATGGACGGCCTTGTCCTTATTTTGATTCATTTCACATGCTCCCACCGTATGGGCCATCATGAATTAAACCCTGTCCGCGGACTCTCACCAACCAAAACCGCCTTGCCCTGAGTCGGGCCAATCGCCATAATCGCCCCTTGCGGCCCTGATGTGTGTCACGCAGACAGGGTGCCGAAGTGGTGGAACTGGCAGACACGCTGTGTTCAGGGCGCAGTGCTCTTACGGGCGTGAGGGTTCGAATCCCTCCTTCGGCACCAAAAATTGTCCCGGCCACGGCTGTTCGTCGTAACCGCCCCACGCTCTTTGATCTGCTCGGACAACTGAACAGTTGAAACCCGACGGACGCCCTCCCGTATCCCAGAGAGTCAGGCGCGGCCGGTGACTCGCCAGGGGTCGCACAGCGAAAGGGACCGTATGGCAAAGAATTTCGGACGGATCGGCAGTCTGACCCTGATGCTCGTGGGGGTGCTTGTGATCGACGCCTTCGGCGGCATCTGGGACCGCCGCGAGACTATCAGGGGCTCCGGCATTGAGGGCAGCGAAACGCGCAATATCTCCGGCGCCACTGAAATCGAGCTGGCCACCATCGGCGAGCTGACCATCGAAATCGGCGATCGCGAGGAACTGACCATCGAGGCGGATGACAACCTCCTGGAACACTTTATCACCGATGTCACCCGTGGACGACTGCGGATCACCACCTCCGACGGCGTCAGTCTCCGTACGCGCCGCCCGGTGCGGTTCACGGTTGTCATCAAGCGGCTGGAGGCAATCGCCATCACATCCAGCGGCGACGTTCTCGTCGTCTCCGATCTGAACGCCATTGATTTTGAAATCTTTTCGATCAGCTCCGGTGACCTGGAAATGGAAGCGCTGCATTGCGAAGGCGACGTGCATGTCGAACTGGAGAGTTCCGGCGACGTCTATATTCGCCGGGTCGCAGCGGAGCGCCTCGATGCGCGGCTCAGCAGTTCCGGCGATCTGGAAATCGACGGCGGCGCGGTTCCCGCACTCCACGTTGCGATCAGCAGTTCGGGCGATTTCGTCGGAGACGGGCTCACATGCGATCAGGCGGTCGTTCGGACTTCAAGCAGCGGCGATGCGCATGTCCGGGTCACAGGACGGCTCGATGCCCGCTGCTCCAGCAGCGGTGATGTCATCTATTACGGCAACCCCGATGTCAACAGCCGCGAGTCCAGTTCCGGCGACATCTATCGGGCCGGCGGCTGACTGCGACGTAAGGATTTCAAGCCGGGAGACAACGGCTATTCCTGACTAAATGGCCGATCGGAGTTGTCTGGAATCTCCCGATCAGCGCCACAATCCGAGGATGACACCCATCACGGCGAATGTCACCAGCTTGTAGCCCGCGTTCACGAAGTACAAACTTCGGGGGCGTCCCTCCATGACATCATCAACCGCCGCCGGTGCGGCGACCAGACAGACCGCCGCCAGCACACCGATCATCAGCCCGTCTGCCAGCGAGTCGGCGGCCACCCAACTGAGGATCCTGCCCAGACCATAAGCTGCGATCAGGTATCCCAGCAGCGCCCAGACGAGGTTGACCGGGGAATAGTCCTTCTCGACTTGCTCTTTGGTCTTCCCGATACCCGCCATCCACGTCTTGCCGAACAGCAGCGGCGTATACCAGAGTGCTCCCAGAATCCATGCGGCCGCACCCGCAATGAGGATCGCCCAGTAGTTCATACCGGTTTCCAGCATGTCCCGACCTCCTGCGTGAGGATTCAACCACCCGAGTTCTCTCGAGCGTATCAGATCGCATCGTCGAATAATCGACTGCGATCCGAGACCGCGCAAGAGTTAGTAATCCCTTCAGGGTCGGTGACTTGCGCTACCAGGTGTGTTTGCGGGACGTATTAGTTGCAGACAACCTGCCGATCCCGTGTAATTATTACCGGTGTCGGGATTGCTCCTTAATCTCTGGCGATAACACCCATGAATCTACGACGCGTGAATCTGCCGATTCTGGCCGTCCTCTTCCTGTCCGGATGCGGCTCGACATTGCCCCTCCCCGGCGAGCGCCCCCCGTTGACCGATCGCCAGAGGGATGCTGCCCTCAAGGCGCTGCTGGGACAGGACGACTATGCCGAGTATGTCTTGATTGCCGACACACTCGAATCGGCCGAGTGGCTGCGCAAGTTTTGGGTCAGCCACGACCCGACACCCGCTTCAACCGAAAACGAATTCAGGGACGAGCACGAACGGCGCGTCTACCACGCGATCTATCTGTTCGGCAGCCATTCCGGCGGGCCGCCGTGGGATGAACGGGGAGAGGTATACATCCGCTATGGCCAGCCCGACGAGCGCCTGATCCGCCGCGGGGTCGATGACGATCCAACTTCGGCTTTCCGGCGCGAACAGGACGACAGATTCGACGACCCATTAGACAACGTCAACACGGCTACGGAAGTCTGGACCTATTACCGCTGGAACCAGACATTTCAATTCGAGGACAAACGTGGCTGGGACAGCTTCGAGATGGTCCCGGTGACCGACCCGTTTTCGGAGCGTCAGGACCTCGCCGAGTTCTATCAGAATCGTCTGCGTGCGGTCGATCTGCAGCCGGCGATCTACTACCACGAGTACGGCCGCAACCTGATCGATTACTCCCTCGACGTGGTGCGCTTCCGTGGCGAGGACGGCAATTGGCGGGTCGATATCAATCTTGGCTACCCGCTCTCCGAGCTCGAGCGTGCCGAAGACTCCGTATCCATCACCATCCAACGCACCGTCATCGTCCGAGACGACGAGCAACGCGATGTCTACGCAGAGGGAGGGCGCATCCAACGGATTGTCGGCAACCAGTCCGACAATCGCCTGATGGTCGAGCAGAAGGTGCTCGACCTGGCGCCGGGAGCATACGCGCTCATTGTGCGTGTCGACGATTTGATCTCCGGGAAGTCGGGAACGTACATCAAAAACTTCAGACTGCCCGAGTTCATCGTCCCGGAAGTGCAGGAAATCTCGGACATCGAGCTGGCGTCGTATGTCTGGTCCATCTTCGAGCCGGGCGCCTCGTTCGTCAAAAGTGACCGCGTGGTGGTGCCGTTGCCGTCACGTGTCTATCTGCCGGGGCAACCGCTGTCATTCTATTTTGAGGTTTACAATCTTCTCTTAAACGACGACGGCCAATCCCACTTCTCGATCTCCTACGAGATTTCGGGAATCGAACGCCGCGAGAAGAAATCCTACGATGCGGCCCACAGCGGGCCGCGCACGGGGAATTCACGCCACGTCAGCCATGTCGATTCATTTGACATCGACGATCTGGCTGCGGGAGAATACGTCCTGACCGTCCGTGTCAACGATCTCCTCGGAAAGCACGAAAAGACGACAGCGGTACAATTCAAGAAATCGGGCTGAAGAGACAGGGTTCGGGCCATCCGCGCGTTCAGTTGTCCAGGGCGCCCTCATCGATCCATGTGCGGATAATCTGAATCAACGTATCCGCCAGCGGTGCGCGGCCGAACGGCATGCGCGGCGTGACCGTTCCTTCGAGAATCAGGATGATGTAGCTATCGTCGGCGCTGCCGGGAATCACGACCGGACCGCTCACCGAGGCGCCCGACATCAGCGACTCGTAGCTGGCCAGACTCAGCCCATTTGCCGCACTGCCGATATGACACCCTGCACCGGAACAATTGGATTGGAAGATCGGTAAGACTTGGGCGCTGAAAGACACGAACTCCCTCTGCGGACGGGTGCCGGTTCCCAGGTCGGTACAAGCGGATATCGTCGCGAGGGTTACAAGAGCCAATACCCGACAGCCGGCACGTCGCCTCAGTTGAGGTCTGGAGTACGGAACGGTCACAACGCTCAGTGCGCGGCGCAGCCAGGGTGACGGTTAGTAGTATCCGTGCAGAATGATCTCGACGCGGCTGTTGGTCCTACGCCCCGGTACGGTTTCACCTTCCTCGTAACGTACCAGCGGTTCAAGCTTCAGATAGTGGCGCAGGTAAACACGTGTGCCGAGCGTGATTTGAGTCTGTGTACCGGTTGCAAAGTCAAGATCGGGGTCTAAGTAATCCCATGCCACATACACGTCGACGCCATCGCGTACAAGCAAATCCAGCTCCTGCGTGAACAGCCACGACCGGAACACGGCGTTCTCATCGCGGACATCTTCCATGCGACGCTTGTAGAAATCTCCCACATATGTCAAGGGGCCCCACCGCCCCTGGGCAAGGATGCCCCATAGCTTTTCGCGGAATGTGCTGCCGCGATTGACCCGCGCGCTTGCGCCCAATGCGGCTTGCGCCGACTGTCCCAGTGCCATCCGATAAAGCCCACGGCCGACGAACTCCTTTTGCGAATTGTCGTCGAGACTGCCGAACCCGCCGCTGGAGCCGTTGAACACCCCGGCCGAGAAGACCAACGGTCCCGGCCGGACCCCCACCTCGATCCCCGCTTGCGCCGCCCCGGGAAAATCCAATCCCAGCTTCTCGCGCGTGTAGTGGTTGTGGTCATCCCAACGCCAGCCGATGTCGGGGGCAAAGTGTCCGACCTTCAGATAGCCATGTTCCGGAAGGAAACGACCCAGCATGAAGACTTCATATCCGCCCTGAATCCCGCGATCCAGATACAGCACAAACTCCCGGCTCGGCTCAAACGCAAGGTAGACATCGCCCTGCATCTGAAAAAAAGTATTCTTGAGCGCACCGCGAGACTGCGTCGCGACATCGTCGGTCGCCAGATACAAAAAGCGGATGTCGGTGCCGATTCGAATCTGCTCGTTGAGCTTGGGCTCCGGCCATCGTGTCCGCTCGTGCGCTGCCAGCGGTTTCAGCGTCAGTTCGGTCGGACCGACATACTTGTTCACGTAGTCGTTCCGCAGTCCGCCGCCTGTCGGATTGACGTGGCAGAGATGACAATCCTGACCGTAAGAGGCGGACAAACGCGGGGTGGCGTGGGCCGATATACCGATACTGAGGAATGCCGAGAGAACCGTGGGCGTCAACAACCGGCGCATGGATGGATTAACCGCTCCGACGGCCGGTTTCGCAATGACAGAAAAATGAAATCCTCCGCAGAGCGGAGGATTTCATCACCCAGGTTTAAAGGAGGGATTGTATGCGGCTTGCCCTGAGGGCGTAGAAGCGAAGTTCGGTCTACATATTGCTGGCTCCGGTCGGACAGGGCACATGGCCCCGACCCGTCTCCTTGTGTCTCTGACTGACTGCAAACTAAAGGGTCTGCTCGGATGCGCAATAGCTTTTTTGAAGCCGCTGGCTGGCCCCCGACAGTTACAGGCCGTCTTCAATCTCGTCTAACAAGGCGTTGGCGCGCCGCACATGAAGCAACGCCCGCAGGAATCGGCCCGAACCCAGGGCATCGGCTGCCGTGTCGAGGTTGTTCCCGGCTTGGTCCAGCCCGACTTCGATGTCCGCTGAGCCGGGAGGGCCGACACGGGCGGCAATCGCCAGCCAGCGCTCCCGGGATTCCCCGATGAGTGCGGCCACCGCGTCGGCATTGATGGATTCATCGCCGGACAACAGCAGTTCACGCAACGCAGCGCGCGCATGCCGGAGATGATCGGACGCAGAACGCCAATCGCCGCTTTCCATGGCACGACGCGCCGCCGCGTGGGCGTCGCCCGCCCGCTTCAGCGTTTCCATCGCTCCGGCATCGGTCCGGTCGATCAGGGATTCCGAACGCGTAATCGCCGCGCCGATACGATCCGCCTGCCGATCAATCCGCAACGGCTCTTGTCCGCGATCGGGGCGGCGTCGCTCCATTCCCCGTGCGGGCAAACTCAGCAGGTCCCTGGCCGCGAGGGTTCGACGCAACGCGCGCAGTGGACTGTTGCCGCGGTAATCGTGCCATGCGTCGCCCTGCATCCGCTGCGCCTCGCGCACACGATTCTGCAGGAAGGGGACCGGCCGCCGCGTCACTCGGTCGGTCCATTGCCGGATCAACTGGTCTGTCGCGACCAGTTCATCGCGGACTGTGGCCAGATGCTCGCTGTCGGTAAGATCGGCGGAGCGGAGACTGTCCTGCGCGACAGCGACTGCTGCCCACAAGAGTCCGGTCAGCACGGCGATGGCACAAGACGGGATTATGAATCGGCCGGCGGCGTGGGTGAGCGGCCGTGTCCTGCCTGGCGGTGTGAATGCTGCCGGGTGGGATCGCATCTACTCCAGCCCATGCTTTCTCAGGCGCGCATACAGCACGCGCCGGGTGATTTTCAATGCGCGTGCCGCCCTGCTCTTGTTTCCGCCCGCCTCCCGCAGCGCCCGCTCGATCATCTGCCGCTCGGCCCCATCTAATCCGTCGGAAAGTTCCGCCGCCGGCGGCTCAGGATGCCGCACCGCCGATGGCTGGCGTTCGCTGAGATTCAGATCATCCGCTGTGATCGGCCCACCCGACGCGAGAATGGTCGCCCGCTCCAGGACATTGCGCAGTTCCCGCACATTCCCCGGCCAACTGTAGGTGCACAGTCGGTCGACAACACCCTCGGCCAGTGCCGTCTGGGGATAGCGAAACTTTCGCAGGAAATACGCCGCGATCGCCGGTATGTCCGCCGTCCGCTCCCGCAGCGGCGGGACATGGATCGGAAAGACATTGAGACGGAAAAACAAATCTTCCCGAAACTTTCCATCGGCGACCCGCACAGCCAGGTCGCGATTCGTCGCAGTCACGACACGCACATCGACTTTGATCGGATCGGCCGAGCCGACCCGGACGATTTCGCGCTCCTCCAACGCCCGCAAGAGCTTGGCCTGGAACGCGTCGGAGACTTCACTGATTTCATCGAGAAAGAGTGTGCCGCTGTCGGCCAGCTCGAAGCGTCCTGCGCGCTGACGAATCGCTCCGGTGAACGCGCCACGTTCGTGACCGAAAAACTCGCTCTCGGCCAAGGTCTCGCTGAGCGCCGCGCAATTGGTGGCGACAAACGGTCGCTGTGCCCGCCCCGACGCCCGGTGGATGGCGCGCGCCACCAATTCCTTGCCCGTCCCTGATTCCCCCGTAATCAACACCGTCGTCTCCGTCGGGGCGACGCGATCGATCAGCAGTCGCAAACGGCGCATCGGCGGCGAATCGCCGACCAAATCGTCATCCACGAGCGATGCGAGATCGCGCTGTAGCGATTCGACCCGCTCGCGCGTCCGTCGCTGCTCCTCCCAACGTTGCACCCAGAGCGACAGCTCATCCAAATCCAGCGGCTTCGACAGATAGTCGAGCGCCCCTGCCTTCATCGCCGCGACGGCCGACGATGTCGACCCGTGCGCCGTCAACACCACGACATCGGGCCGGGTGTCCATCCGACGGACCGATGTCAACAAGGCCATGCCGTCAACCGGCTCCATCCGCAGATCGGTGATGACCAGATCAAAGGAGCCCTTGCGGATGCGGTCGATCGCCGACGAGCCGTCGGTGACATACTCCGCCCGGTGGCCCAGATCGACCAGCGTGTCGGACAACAGCAGCCCGATGCGTTCTTCGTCATCGACGATCAGTATTCGGGACAACCTGTGCTCCTGCCTTTTGGAGTGATGGATCCGACGGCGCCTTCGGCCATGTCACGATAAACCGGGCGCCGCCGCCGGGATTGTCGATGACCGCCACGCTGCCGCCGTCTCGTTCGACCAGCGTCTTGACGGCATACAATCCCAACCCGCTGCCCCTGACCTTGGTCGTATAAAACGGCTCGAATACGCGTTCCCGCATTTTGTCCGGAATACCGGCGCCCGCATCGGCGACTTCGAGACTGAGGCGATCATCATGCGTCCGCTTCCACTCGATGGTCACCGATGATCCCTGCGGCGATGCATCGATGGCATTGCGGACGAGATTGATGATGACCTGACGCGGTGCCTCGGCATCGGCGAGGATCGGGCCGGTCTCCTCGATGCGCACATCGGGCGCGTGCGCGCCCGGATCGCTTCCATCGTAGGCGATGGCGATCCAGTCACGCAGGTGGTCGTGGACATCGATGGCCACCGGGCGCGGGGCGACCGGATCGGCGATCCCCAGGTAGCCGGTCAGGATGCGGTTGAGACGGTCGGTCTCCTCGGGAATGAAGTGCAGCAGCTCTCGCCGCTCCTCCGACGAGATCGCTCCCCGCGATTCGAGGCGTTCCAGTCGCTGCGCGGTCGCCTTGATGATCCCCAGCGGGTTTCGGATCTCGTGGGCGATGGTCGCCGCCAGTCGTCCCAGTCCGATCAGTTTTTCCGAGTGCAACAGATTGTGCTCCCACGCGCGTTCACGGGCGTTGTACCACCAGAATACCCCCGCCAGCGCGACGGCCAGCACCAGCGACAAAACGTGGATCAGCCAGCCGACCTGACTGAGTCGGGCCAATGGGGAAAAGTATTCCGCATCCGCCTCGATTCTCACGACAGCGACAACGACTCCGTCGGCTGGGTCGAAGATCGGCGCAAACGCGCTGCGATAGAAACTCTCACCCCAACTGTAGCTCTCCGAAACCCATGTCAATCCGGCCAGCAGCGGGCGACGTGCATCTTGATCGAGCAACGCACCGATGGCGCGAGACAATGAGTCACTGTCCGCTGCCAACAGATCGTTCCACGCCGTGTCGAGAATGGTCACGTCGACAAGGCGGTTCGCCAACGCATAGGCGCGCGCGGCATCCCAGAGGCGCAGAAACGCCTCCGGCGCAAAGTCGCGTCCCTCGGATGTCGCACCGGACAACAGGAGTGCATCGATCCCCTCGGCAAACGATTCCGCCAATCCGGCCAACTGCTCACTCATACTGTCATCGAGCGAACGACGAAGCTCCGAGAAGATCATGCGGTAGGCGATGTTGACGCCAAGCAGCATGACGATCACAGCGGAGGCGATGAGCCATCTTCTCCGCGAACGTCTGTTGGAAGGAGACTTCATTCTGTATTCAGCCGGCTCTACGACTCCCGGATCATGCCAATGTGCCCCGCTGTATTACCTAATCGGAACTAAAATGAACCGTACGGTACAATAGTGGGCCAGCAGTCTGGCGGCACCGTGTTAAGTGTACATCCCTCCGCCGTCGCCAAGCTGTTGGCGTACCGCGTGTTAGACATTCATCGTCCATGTCTCGCGACCGAATCACAATCTCTGGCAAGGCCATTGCAATTGTTCTGCCCGATGCTCTGCCACGACGACCACTGCCTGCTCCGGTACGCGTTGATCTTCTCGTCTATTGTGACGTTGAGTGAACCGGCCAGCGGACGGCAACCAGTGAGCGAGGACCGGGTTGGATTTGGCGATCAACTGGTATAATTCGGATGAACGGAGGATCTCTCATGAACAGACGCGCAAGGGCAGTATCCTGTGAACGGACTCCCTGGAGTATGTTGCTGCTGATCGCCCTCGGAATCGTGGCGGCGGGAGTATTGCTGGGATGTCAGGGATCGGATGGCGATGGGGCCACGGGATCGCTGCAACCGAACGCCGAATCCGCGGCCCGCTTCGGCGGATTCCGGATGGCGCCTCCATCTCTGGAGCAAGTGAAGTCGGCCGTCGCGCTCACCGAAGACCAGACCGCGAGGATGGCCGTGGCGCTCGGCGACTGGGATGAGGCAATTGCGCGCCGTCAGGAAGAAAGGCGGGCCTCACGCGCGGAGGACCAGCGTGGTCGCGCATGGCCTGGTGATCGCAGCTTCTCCCGGCAGCCGATGCCGCAATTCCTGTTGGCGGCGTCCGATGTTCTCACCGTCGAACAGTTCGTCGCGTTGACCGAACTGTTGGCGGCGCAAAAGGAAGATCGAGCGCAAACGCGCCGCAGCGCACTCGACAAAAAGCGGGATCGCATCCAACGATCGCAGGAGGATTCTCGACCGCGCGGCGAACGGATTCTCGGTGAGTTCTCCGAGACCCTGAATTTGAGCGAGATGCAGCAAAACGACATTGAACAGGCGTTCGCGGCGATGCGCGAGCAGATGCGCGCGCTGCGTGAAGCCCGCCGGTCCGACTGGCGCGATACGCGCGAAGAGTCCCGTACGACCCGCGAGGCGCTCGATGCGCGCATCCGCGAAATCCTCACCGATGAGCAGTATCGGCAATTGGAGGAATCACGATCACAACGCCGGGACGAGCGACGGCAACAAATCGAATCCTTCCGTCGGGACCGTCTCAGTGACCGCCTTGAGTTTCTCACCGAAATTCTGGATCTGAACACGGATCAATTGCAGCAGGTGCGTTCCATTCTCACGCGGGCCGATGCCGAACGCACCGGCCTCTGGCAGCCCGGTCGTGGGAAAGTTGACGATCGGGCGGTCAGGCGCGAGGCATTCGACGCCGTCCGCGACCGTGCCAATGAACAGATTCGCGACGTCCTCTCAGCCGAGCAGGAGGTGGTGTATCAGGCATTGAGAAACCTCGAACCGGAAGGCCGCGGGCCGCGCTTTCAGGGCGCACCGCAGGCCGCACCATCCGGGGGGAATGGCCGACAGACCGGCATGGTCGGCTGAGTGTCAAAGCCGTCACACCGGTCGAACTGATGATCCATTTCGGGAGATAAAAATGAAACGATGGACAGTTCAGACGCTCGTGGCTCCGTTGCTGTTCGGAGCCGTGCTCTTCGGTGGCTGTTCACAGCGCCCATCATCGGGAACAGCCATCGACGACGGCGCGCTGTCGCTCGAGGCGCCGTACGGCGGATACACGGCAACGAACGAATCGCCGCAATTCGGCGAGATGCTCTCCCCATCAGCATTTGAAGAGTCGGAACCGGCATTCGATGGACTGGTCGAGTCGGATGAGTGGGACCGCCTGAGTTCCGCCGCGGGCGCGACGGTTTATCTGGTCGCCGTGCGTTGGGGCATGCTGGATGGAGACTCCACCGTCACGATGGCGACTGACTGGTCCGGCTCGGCCGCCGTATCGCACGGCATCATCGGCGTCCGCCGATTGATCCGATTCGAACGCGCGCAGGACCATCTTCTTGGTCCACGCACCAGCCGGCAGTTGGTCGAGTGGGCGTCGCAGACGACTGTTCACTACGACGGCCTGCTCCTGACAATTGTTGATCCGCCCGCGACCAATGCCGACGTCGCCGACGACGAAGGCACATTGAGCATCTCGGCCGGAGAATACTCTCAGACATTTCTGTTTTCAGAGCTTGCCGAACTCGACTTGCTGGTCGATGTCGACAATCTCGGTAATCAGGTCTCCATCGAGTCACGTTCCGGCGCGGTGCATCGCTGCGGCGGCGGACCGACCAGCGGCGTCTGGGCGTTTGACGACGATCATGTCTCCGGCCACTTTCTCGGCGCCTGGATGTCCGCCGACGGTGCGGTCGCCGGTCACGTACGCGGACATTTCGGCGTGCACGGTGACGCGCAGTTGTTTTATGGCAAGATCATCGGACTTGATGGCGAGTTCCGTGGCTACCTCCGCGGTCACTGGTGGCGGGGCGATACCGATCGCCCCCACGGCGGATTCGAAGGAGAGTGGATCGCCGCTGACGGGCATCCCTTCGGCATCATTCGCGGGCGATGGCACGCGGGACGCAACAGCGATGACGCTGATTCCGATAACGACCGGCAGATGCATGGTTTCTTCGCCGGGTGGTGGGTCAAGTTCTGTCCCGAAGACCCGCCCGACAAACCCGACAGCCCGTAGTCTCGGCCTTACTGCATCAACCATAATCCATCCCGGTGAGCACGACCGCTCACCGGGTTTTCATTGTTTGAAAGCCCGTGAAGCGGCGGCCATTGTGGTGCTATAATCCCGTGACCGTCCGCATCTGCACGGTCGCCAAGCCCATGAATCGACTCGATACCCGTCCCGGAGTTCTGTGCGCGCTGGCTGCCTACATCGTGTGGGGCAGTATGCCCGCATTCTGGAAGCTGCTTGGGAGCGTGCCGGCCTCCGAAACGCTCGTGCATCGAATGGTTTGGTCGCTGGTGTTCTTGTCGGTATTGCTGGCGATGCAGGTTCGATGGCGTTGGATCGCCCGGCATCTGAGTCGTCCCCGAACACTTCTCGCGTCGTTGGCCGGAGCCGCCCTGTTGTCGATTAACTGGTATGTCTTCATCTGGGCGATGAACCATGGCTTTGTGCTGCAATCGAGTCTGGGATACTTCATCTGCCCCCTCGTCAGTGTGATGCTCGCCGCCGCTGTCCTCAGGGAGCGTCTGCGCTGGTGGCAGGGAGTGGCCGTTGCCATCGCGTTGCTGGCCGTCGGCTTCCTCTCTATTTCTCTTCGAGAGGTGCCGACGATCGCACTAATCCTGGCGACAACTTTTGCTCTGTACGGTCTCCTGCGCAAGATCAGCGCTCTGGAATCACTGGAAGGGCTTTGGACCGAGACAGTCTTTATGTTTGTTCCGGCGCTGGTCGCTCTCATGCTCATCCACAGCCGGGGATCGGGATCTTTCGTCACTCAAGGGGTTTGGATCAGCTCGTTGTTGGTATCGACCGGTGTCGTCACATCGCTCCCCTTGCTGCTGTTCGCACACGGCGCGCGTCGCGCGAGTCTCACCACGATCGGCATCCTCCAATACATCACGCCATCAGCGCATTTTCTTCTCGGCAAGTTTGTGTATCGCGAAACCTTCACCACGTACCACTGGATCGCCTTTGCCGCCGTCTGGGTCGCCGTGTCGATTTACGTGATTGAGGGCATGCTGCGGTCGCGCGCGAACCTCGGACATGCCGTCACGCCCTTTTCCGATCAAACGCAATCCCACGATCCCGCCGCTCAATCCGTAAGTAACGTGTGAGTGTTCCGGGCCAATTGTCGCCATTGCAACGGCGCACGCATCTTTCCTCGGCTGCCGTTGAGTTGGGATTCGATCTTTTCGGGGTTGCCGATGCGCGGCCCGTCGCCCAAGACCGCAGCCGCCTGCTGGCATGGCTTATGCAGGGCTTTCAGGCCGGCATGGGGTGGATGGCGCATGATCCCCAACGGCGCAGCGATGTCCAAAACGTCATGCCCGGTGCGCGGTCGGTCGTCTCCGTTGCCGTAAACTACTACCATCCGTGCAATGGCGACGAAACTGTCGGGGGCTGCAAGGTGTCGCGTTATGCCCGGGGGGAAGACTACCATCGTGTGCTGGGGGGGAAACTGCGCGAGCTGAAGCGGACTCTCGATGAACTGGCGCCCGGCTCCCAGTCGGTCACCTATGTGGACACCGGTCCGATCATGGAGAAGGCATGGGCCGAGCGCGCCGGACTGGGATGGATCGGCAAGAATGGGAATCTGATAACACGATCCCACGGCTCGTGGGTCTTCTTGGGCGAGATCATCACGACCGTCGAGCTGCCGCCGGACGAGCCGCATTTCGACTTTTGCGGCTCCTGCACACGTTGCATTGAGGCGTGCCCTACCGATGCCATTGTCGAACCGTACGTGGTCGACTCCAACCGCTGCATCTCGTACTGGACTATCGAACACCGGGGGGATTTCCCCGATGGCATCGCCGGCGAACTCGACGGATGGCTCTTCGGCTGCGACGTTTGCCAGGATGTCTGCCCCTGGAATCGGTTCAGCACCCCCACACGCGAGGAGGCGTTCTCGCCGCGCGTTGATTGCGTCAATCCGCCGGTTGGGCGATGGAGCCGGTTGTCGGCGGAAGAGTTCCGCGAGGAGTTCGCCAATTCCGCGATCCGTCGCTGCAAACCCGAAGGACTGAAGAGAAACATTCAAGCCGGTTGCAACGACCCACTCTCGAAAGTGTTGCAAGGCGTTGACACTAAACCCGAATCGGCGTCGTCGGGCATCGGACTGCCAATCGACCCTCTGTCCGACTCGCTTGGTCCGAAAAGCTCTTGACCTTCCCTCGCCTGCGCCCTATCTCAAAGCGGTTTATCGGATTGGGGCAGGGACATTTTGACTTTTCATTCCGACTCAATCGGTGGAGATCCACGACCATGGTTACTGTGACCATTCCTCGCAAATCCGCACCGGCGACCGAGCGCATCGCGCGCCCGTCGCTGTGGGACCTCGACATCTCAGCCGGGAAGAAAGCGCGGCTGTACCGCATGCTGTATCAGTTCGGCCCGCGCAACGGCACCTTCTTGTTTCTGCCGCTCGATCAGGGGCTCGAACACGGCCCGGTCGACTTCTTCGACAATCCCGATGCGCTCGATACCGATTACATCTTCCGCCTGGCCATTGCAGGAAACTACTCCGGTGTCGCCTGCCATGTCGGGCTGGCCGAGAAGTACTATCCGAAGTATGCCGGACGTGTCCCGCTGGTGTTAAAACTCAATGGACGGACGAATGTACCCTCGTCCGCCCAGGCGATTTCGACACTGACCGGCACAGTGCAGGATGCGATCCGTCTGGGGGCCGATGCGGTCGGCTACACGCTGTATCTCGGGTCGCCGCGTCAGGACGAAGACATCGCCCAACTGAACGAAGTGCGCTTCGATGCCGACGCGGCGGGCATGCCGCTGATTGTCTGGTCATACCCACGCGGCGAAGCGATCGAGAAGAAAGGCGGACGCGACTCGCTCTATGCCGTCGACTACGCCGCCCGCGTGGCCGAAGAACTCGGCGCCGACGTGGTGAAGATAAACCTGCCGAAGGGCACATCGCCCGATTCGCCCGCGCCCTATCCTGCGCTTGAAGCCGATGAATTCTCGATGGCGCGCCGCGTTGTGCGCTCGGCCGGTAAGTGCCTGGTGCTGTTTTCCGGCGGCTCCAGGGTCAGCGATGATGATCTGATCCACAAAGTCGACGTCTGCCTGAAAGCAGGCGGCACCGGCTTGATTTTCGGGCGCAATATGTGGCAGCGGCCGTGGGATGACGCCTTGTCCATCGGTACGCGGGTGCACGACATTCTCGGACGCTACGGGATCCCCGAGCGGTCCTGACGGGTAAACCCTGCAACCCCGGCCACGGACGGCACAGTGAGCGATACTCAGATCCCGCAGCTATTAGCAACGATCAAGTCGCCCGCCGATCTGCGCCGGATTCCCGAAGCTGAACTTCCACAACTCTGTTCTGAGATTCGCGAATACCTCGTCTCGGTCATCCGCGAAGTGGGCGGACACTTCGCCTCCTCTTTGGGCGCGGTCGAACTGACCGTGGCGCTGCACTACATTTACGACACGCCGCAGGACCGCATCGTCTGGGACATCGGGCATCAGGCGTACGTGCACAAGATGCTCACCGGACGCTGCGACCTGCTGCCGACCATCCGGCGCTACGAAGGCATGTCCGGGTTTCTTCAGCGCAAGGAGTCCGAGTATGACACCTTCGGCGCCGGGCACTCCTCGACGGCGATATCGGCGGCTCTGGGAATGGCGGTCGCCCGCGACCGCAAAGGGGAGGACCACGAAGTGGTCGCTATTGTCGGCGATGGCGGCATGACCGGCGGCTTGGCGTATGAGGGACTGAATAACGCGGGGGCCACCGGCACCGATATCACCGTCATCCTCAATGACAATCGCCACTCGATCTCGCCGAATGTCGGCGCCATGTCCCGCTACCTGGCGGAGATCATCACCGACCCACGTTACAACCGACTGCGCGAGGACATCTGGAAGGCGCTCGGCAAAGCGCCGTTCCATGAGACGCTGCAATCGCTGGCCAAGCGCCTCGACGAGTCGCTCAAGACATTCGTCTCGCCGGGGATGCTGTTTGAAGATTTGGGGTTCAAATACGTCGGCCCGATCGACGGAAACAACGTGCGCGATCTGTTGCCGATCTTGCGCAAGGCGAAATCGTTCAAAAAGCCGCTCTTGATCCATGTCGTGACGCGCAAGGGGTGCGGCTACGAACCCGCCGAACAGGATCCGGTCAAGTGGTACAGCGTCAAACCGGCGGCTCCGAAATCGCCCGCGGCTTCTGCCAGAAGAGTCTCGACCCCCCCGGCCTATACCGAAGTCTTCGGCGCATCGATGCTGCAATTGGCCGAACGCGACGACCGTGTCATGGCGGTTACGGCGGCGATGTCGATCGGCACCGGGCTGATCCCGTTCGCGGAGAAGTACCCGAAACGGTTATTCGATGTCGGTATTGCCGAAGGACATGCGGTCACGTTCGCGGCCGGGCTGGCCACCGAAGGGTTCCGTCCCGTATGCGCGATCTACTCGACGTTTCTGCAGCGTGCCTACGACAATCTGTTCCACGACGTGGCCATCCAGCAATTGCCGGTCATCTTCTGCCTGGACCGCGCCGGTGTCGCCGGCGAGGATGGGCCGACCCATCACGGGCTGGGCGATTTGGCCTACCTCTGCTGCATTCCAGAGTTGGTTGTTGCGGCGCCGAAAGATGGGAATGAGTTGCGCGATTTGATGTTCACGGCGCTGGCGTATGAGCACGGCCCCTTCGCGATTCGTTATCCGAAAGACAACGCGTGGCGGTATGATCCCGATGAGAGATATCATCCGATCCCGATCGGACAATGGGAACGGCTCTCAGAAGGCAGCGAACTGTGCATTCTTGCAGTCGGCACGATGGTCCGCACGGCGCTCGATGTGGCCGCACGGCTCGCCGCCGATGGCATCTCCTGTGAAATCATCAATGCGCGATTCGTCAAACCGCTCGACGACGAAGCACTCGACAGGATTGCGTCTCGGCACCGGCTCGTGGTCACGCTCGAGGAAGGGGTCCTCCGTGGCGGTTTCGGACAGGCGGTGACACTGGCCCTGATGCGCCGCCGCTGCGATGCCATCGTCGAGGCCATGGCGGTCGAGGACAAATTCGTCCCGCACGGCGCCCGTGCCATTCTTCTGGATTGGGCGGGACTTTCCGTCGCCCGCATTGAAAAGCGCATTCGCGCGCTGCTGGGTGATGCATCGGCGCATGCGCGGATCGAGACGAGTCGTCTGCGAAACCACGCTGTCTTAATGAACGATACGGGCGACCGACAAGTAGAGTAGATGGGATTACAAATCGATCCAGTCCGGAAAGCGACCACAATGCCTCTTAAGATCATCATCGACGAGAACGCCGGGCCGTGCGGCGGCGTCAAACGCGTCATCCGGCTGACCGAGAAGTCGATGTCTGAGGGATGGGACACAGTTTCATTGGGCAAGGTCATCCACAACCAGGTGGAGATCGACCGGCTCGAAGCGCTCGGGCTCTCCGAGGTCGATCACCGTGAGTTCGACCGCGTGGCCGATGGCGGGACCCGCCGCAAGGTGATTGTCCGCGCGCATGGCGAGCCGGAAGCGGTCTTCAAACGCGCCGAACAGCTCGGGGTCGAGGTCGTCGACGGCACCTGCCCGGTTGTCACCCGCTCACAACGTTATGCGCAAAAGTACCACATGGCGGGATACCAGGTGGCCATCATCGGCAAGCCCCGGCATGCCGAGGTCATAGGGATTCAGGGGTACTGCAACAACGAAGTCGTCGTCATCCACGATGAAGACGACATCGACGCGCTCGATCCCAAACGTCCGACCTATGTCATCGCCCAGACGACGATCTCGCACGAAATGTGGTGCACTCTGTTGGAGAAGATTCAACAGCGAGTCGCCGATGTGACCTCGCGCAATACGATCTGCTCCTTCGTGGCCGACCGCGAAAACGAGGTGCGGGAGTTTGCAACGACCTGCGACGTCGTCATCTTTGTCGGCGGGCGCAATTCTTCGAATACGAAAGTCCTCCACGATGTCTGCTGTGGCGTCAATCCCCGATCGTACTGGGTCGAGACCGCTGACGAAATCGAAGAGGAGTGGCTCGACGACGCTGAGACTGTCGGTGTCTCCGGCTCCGCCTCGACTCCGCAGTGGCTCTTGGAAAAGGTCGCCGAGGTACTGGCCAGACGCTTCGCCGAACGGTTGGCATCGGCCTGAGTATCGCGGACGGCTGATCTCAACGGCGGCCCCGGGTCGCCGTTTTCTTTGTCCCCCATACGGATGCGCGGTGTCAAATCCGCCAGCACAGTTGTTGACAGCCGATAGAGTCCCACATATCTTCCGCGCCCTGCCGGAGCCGTAACGGCACGCAATCGGGCGCCGCGCAAGCGGCGTGTCGGGCCCGGATCCCTTCATGGCTGAGACACCACAGACGTTGACCATCGGAATCGCACGCGAGCTGGCGGCGCACGAGAATCGGGTGGCGGTCGTGCCCGTGTCGCTGGCGGCATTTGCCAAAGCCGGTGTCGGCGCAATCGTCGAACAAGGAGCAGGCATCGCGGCCGGATACCCGGACGCGGACTATCGGGCAGCCAAAGCCGAGATCGTGTCCGACCGCAAGGCGGTATTCGCCGGGGCCGATATCGTCTGCCAGTTGCATGGATTGGGTGCCAATCCCACCGGCGCGCGCGTCGATCTCGACCTGGTCCGCAAGGGGCAAGTGTTGGTCGGCTTTCACGAGGCGCTGGCCGAACCGAAATCCGCACAGGAGTTGGCGGCCAAAGGCGTCACGATCCTTTCGATGGAACTGATGCCGCGCATCACGCGCGCCCAGAGCATGGACGCCATTTCCTCGATGGCGACCGTGGCCGGATACAAAGCCGTCCTGTTGGCCGCCGGAAAGCTGCCGCGCATGTTCCCGATGCTGATGACCGCCGCCGGTACCGTAGCGCCAGCGCGCGTGTTTGTGGTCGGCGCCGGCGTCGCCGGATTGCAGGCGATCGCCACCGCGCGACGGCTAGGCGCGGTCGTATCCGCCTACGACGTCCGTTCGGCCGTCAAGGAACAAGTCGAGAGTCTGGGCGCGAAGTTCGTCGAGATGGAGCTGGACGCCGGGGACGCCGAAGACCGTGGCGGCTACGCCAGAGAAATGGGTGAAGACTTCTACCGTCGTCAACGGGAGATGATGCTCAAGGCGGTGACGACCGCCGATGTCGTCATCACGACCGCTGCGATCCCCGGTAAAAAGGCGCCGGTCCTGATCACCGAGGAAATGGTACAGGCGACGCCCGCCGGCTCGGTCATCGTCGATCTGGCCGCCGAATCGGGCGGAAACTGCGCGCTCACCAAACCCGACGAGACCATCCACGTACACAACACCACGATCATCGGCGCGATGAATCTCGCATCAACCGTGCCGTATCATGCCAGCCAGATGTACTCGCGCAACATTCAGACATTCCTGCTGCACTTGCTCAAAGACGGCAGACTCAATTTCGATTCCGGCGATGAGATTGTCGCCGGGACGTTGGTCGCGCGCGACGGTCAGATCGTCCATCCCAAGGTCAAAGAAAAACTTGGACACAGCACGGCGATCCTCAGCGGGGGAGGGGCCTGATGGAAATCTTCGTGGTCGCATTGACAATCTTTGTGCTGGCGATTTTTGTCGGCTTCGAGGTCATCACCAAAGTGCCGCCGACATTGCACACGCCGTTGATGTCGGGCTCCAATGCGATTTCCGGGATCACGCTGATCGGGGCGTTGCTGTCGGCCGGGACCAAACATTCCACACTCACTGCCGTGCTCGGTCTGGCCGCGGTCATTTTTGCCACTATCAACGTGGTCGGCGGGTTCATGGTGACCCATCGCATGCTGCGCATGTTTCGCAAGAGGGGCTGACCGGTGCCGGGCTTCATCATCAATCTGGCGTATGTCGTCGCGTCGGTCCTGTTCATTCTGGGACTGAAGGGGCTGACACATCCGCGAACGGCGGTGCGCGGGAATGTCCTGGGTGCGCTCGGAATGTTTCTCGCGGTCCTGGTGACGCTCGCCGACCGCAACATCATCGGCTTCGAATTGATCTTCATCGGCATCGTGGTCGGTTCCGGGATCGGCGCACTGCTGGCGACCCGGATTCAGATGACCGCCATGCCGCAGATGGTTGGGCTGCTCAACGGCTTCGGCGGCGCGGCATCGGTACTGGTCGCGGGCGCGGCGCTGATTGAGGCGGTGATCACGCCCGGCCCGCCGTCGATGCAGACCACCATCGCCACCGCCGCCTCCGGGCTGATCGGCGCCGTAACATTCTGGGGCAGCATGATCGCCTTCGGCAAGCTGCAAGGGATCGTGTCCGAGAAGTCGATCACGCTCCCCGGACACCAGGTTGTCAACGCGCTCCTGTTTGTCGTGTGCATTGCGGTCGGCGTGCTGATCGCCGTGGATCCAGGGAACCAGTACTACTACTGGGCATTGGTGGGAGTCGCCTCGATCTTCGGCCTGACGCTCGTGCTGCCCGTCGGCGGTGCAGATATGCCGGTCGTGATCGCTCTGTTGAACTCGTATTCGGGGATCGCCGCCTCGGCCACCGGGTTTGTCATCAACAACAACGTGCTCATCATCTCCGGCTCGCTGGTCGGCGCATCGGGCATCATTCTCACGCAGATCATGTGCAAGGCGATGAACCGTTCGCTGGTCAATGTCATGGTCGGCGGCGGCACCGCATCGGGACCGGTCGCGAAGTCCGCTGAAATCTACGAGGGCAAAATCAAGGCGACCTCGGCCGAAGAACTGGCGATGCTCTTCGATGGCGCCCAACGGGTCGTGGTTGTACCGGGATACGGCCTCGCCGTGTCGCAGGCGCAGCACGCGGTCCGCGACTTGGCGAATTTGCTGGAAGCGAAGGGCACGACGGTCGAATACGCAATCCATCCGGTCGCCGGCCGCATGCCGGGGCACATGAATGTGTTGTTGGCCGAAGCCGACATTCCCTATGACAAGCTCAAGGAAATGGACGAGATCAATCCCACCTTCGCCCAGACCGACGTCGCATTAGTCATCGGCGCCAATGACGTGGTCAACCCCGTCGCCCGCACCGATCCCAAATCGCCGATTGCCGGCATGCCGATCCTCGATGTCGACAAGGCGCACACTGTCGTTGTCATCAAACGCAGTCTCGCGCCCGGATTCGCGGGCATCCCCAACCCGCTCTTCGCCGCCGACAACTGCCTGATGTTCTTCGCCGACGCCAAGAAGGCGCTCTTAGAGACGATCGCAGCGGTGAAGGAAAGTTAGTTTCAGAACAGGAACAGCGCACCATCACTCCTGGCGCTCCGCGTACCCCAAGCGACGGGTCGATACAAACTCACTGGGCACGACCCCGTATCAATTCCATGCGCGTCGCAAGCACGTTAATCGGAGGAATGCTGATGGCCACTGCCGTAACTGCCCACGCTGCCGACACTCTGAAAGTCGGCGCCGCCGCGCCCGACTTCACGCTCCCCTACGCGACCAAAGACACCATCGCGCAGGAGCCGTTGACGCTCTCGTTGGAGGCGAAGAAGGGGCCAATCCTCTTAGCGTTCTATCCTGCCGACTGGAGCGGCGGCTGCACCAGGGAACTCTGTTCGTTCCGCGATGACTTCGGGCAGTTCGCCGAACTCGGCGTCCGCATTTGGGGAATTTCCGGCGACTATGTTTACTCGCATCACGAGTGGGCCAAGCACCACAATCTGCCGTTTGAATTGCTCGCCGATCACGACCACACGGTCGGCAAGCTCTACAACTCCTACAATCCCGAGTACGGCCAGAACCGGCGCGCAGTCTACGTCATCGGCTCCGATGGCAAGATCGCCTTCGCCAAGCCCGTCTACAGTGTCCGGACTCCCGATGACTATGAGGAACTGAAGAAGGCACTCGCCGCGCTCAAGTAGGGTGTGCTCGGCCTACAATCACAGTCTGTGTCGCGGCGCTTGATCGTCTGTGTCCCACGTCGGTATATTCACCAGGGAACGCGACTCTGACTCGGCGACAGATGGGGCAGTAGCTCAGCTGGGAGAGCGGTACGTTCGCAACGTACAGGTCGGCGGTTCGATCCCGCTCTGCTCCATTTTGACTTGCCCGCCTCAGGTGGGACATACGAGGCCATCATCCGATGGTCCCGTTTTTTTGCCTCCATCGAACAAAACAAGGGCCGGAGAATGAACCTCCGGCCCTTGCCGCAGATCCCCCCGCTTTGGGGGAGTTCCTGCTCGACGACTCAGCTACTTCGCCGCGGGCTGTGAGACTGCGACCTGCACGGCATCCGCAGATGATCCCGCTTTGGTCTTCTCGCAGCAGACCACCGCACAGGTCTGCGTCTTGGCTTCAGTGCTCGGTGCAACGGCAGCCGCTGTCTTCGTCACCGCACACTTTTCCCTGCAATCGTCCGGACAGGGTAAAGGGCAAGGGTCGGGACAAGGCACGGGGCATTCCATCAGGCACGTTTGCGCGCATGCCTCGCTGGACTTGACCATCTTGCAGGACGCTGGATTGCCGGCCGCGACCACCGCCGTTGCGATGAACAAGAGCGCGACCAGCGCGATTCCGGTCGCGATGAAAGTCAGATTCTTCCGCATGTTGTTTCTCCTTTTGATCCACGTGTCGATCGTAGTCATCTGAAGTGCGTCCACAGACGACAGCTCTGTACAACCAGTTTGTCGGGAGAAACTGAATCTCAAATCAGGAAAGAGCAGACACGAATGCAGATGTCTCGTCCCGATTCCGAAAGAATCGGCTCGGTCGGCCGATGGTCATGACTACTTCGTCGCAGCGCGTTGGCAAACTGCAATTGCTCGCTGCTGCTCGAGTTCGGAGTGGTTGGATCCCTGTCCGGTCGTTCGGCAATGCTGGGGATTCGCTCGGCCAGCACACGTCCCGGCAGGCAGATCCAGCATTCATCCCACCCAAACGGGCACCCGTTTTCGTCGAGAGGGCAACCGTCCGTATCGGTATTACAGGCATCAGCAGGCAAACACGCGACATCCGCAAGACTGCAGCCGCCCTGAGGTTCCGGGGTGCGCTCAGCGGCTGTCGCACAACATCCGATCTCCTCGACCACGCACTCAACGACACCGCCCAGCGACGGGCCGCAGACGCACATCATTTCCACCATGTCGCCGCTTCCGGGCATGGGGCATCGCGCACGGCACAGCACAAACGGACCCGGCGCGGTCTGAAAGGCAATCACGATCAGCCCGACCGTTGCCGCCAGCGCCGCACGAATGAGTCGCATGATCTGCTTATACGTCTTCGGGATACCCATGTGTCAAGAAAATGATGCGAGCAACTGTCAACTATTAGGAAACGTATCCGGATCGTGGCTTGTTCCTGATTTGGGCCAAGTGTATACTCCCAAACGGGTTCGTGCTAGGTGGGGAGCCAGCGGTGCCCTGTACCCGGAATCCGCTATACCGGGACCGAAGACCGCTTGAGGCCTCGAGGTTGCCGTGGAAACCGGTCGGATGAGTCGATGTTGAGGGTCGGGTCTTGCGCAACGGCCGGGCGCCGAACCCCGTCAGGACCGGAAGGTAGCAGCGGTAAGCGTATTCGTTCGTGTGCCGCAAGGTTGCCCGGCCGGAGTCGGCCGTTCGACCGCTCCCGGTCGCCGGGGTCGACAGCGGGTGCACGAACCCATTTTTATTGCGAGCATCACCATGTCCGAGTATGAGGCATTAGCCCGACGGTATCGTCCGCAGACCTTCGACGACGTCTTATCACAGCCGCAGGTCACCCAGACGCTGAAAAACGCGATCGGGATGGGACGCATCCATCATGCGTATCTGTTCTGCGGTCCGCGCGGGACCGGCAAGACCACCACCGCGCGCATTCTCGCCAAGGCGCTCAACTGCGAACAGGGGCCGACTGCGACACCGTGCAACGCATGTCCGTCGTGTGTCGGTATCACCAATGGGTCGCACATCGACGTGCGCGAGATCGATGCCGCCTCGCACACCGGTGTCGATGACATCCGCGAGTTGCGCGATTCGACGCAGTATGTCCCGGCCATGTCGCGATTTAAGATCTACATCATCGACGAAATCCATCGCCTGTCGCCCAACGCCAAGGATGCGCTGCTCAAGACGCTCGAAGAGCCACCGCCGTCGGTGAAATTCATCTTCGCGACGACCGAGCCGCACGAGGTCCCGGCGACGATCCGTTCACGCGCGCTGCGTTTCGATTTCCATCTCGTGACGCACGATGTATTGCGCGATCAACTGCGACGGATCGCCGGGCAGGAGGGATTGTCGATCGACGCCGATTCGCTGGACATCATCGCCGCCGAAGCGGCCGGTTCGGTGCGCGATTCCCAGTCTCTGCTCGATCAGATCGCTTCGTATGCCGATGGCGCGATCACCGCGCCGATCACCAACGAGGCGCTCGGGCTGGTCGACACCGAAGCGCTCTTCGCCTTCAGCGATGCGGTCGCCGCGTCCGATCCGGCGGGCGCGATCGACGTTGTCGGCCGTGTCTCACGCGGCGGCCGCGACTACGGGCAATTCGTGCGCCAACTCAATGAACATTTTAAGCGCCTTCTGTTTGCGCGCACCTTGCGTGAACGCTTCGCCGACCCGGGGCTGGGCGAAGAGACGCGAACGCGATACGCCGAATCAGCGAAGATACTCAGCGAGAATGACTGGCTGCGCGCCTTGCTGATGTCGGTTGAAACGGGGCGTTCGCTCCGCTATTCCCCGCAGCCGCGTCTGGAGATGGAATTGTTTGCGTTGCGCGTTTCGCAAATGGACCGGTCGGTCGACATCAAATCGCTGTTGGATCGCATTGGGCGACAAATCGGTGCGCCCGATCTGTTCGGTTCGTCGCCGTCGACACCGCGCCCCAATGGTCCGACGCCGGCGACGCCACCGAATCCGGCTCCGATGCAACGCCCCACCGTGCCCGCGCCACGCATGGAGACGCGACCGACGCCGGCGCCGGAACCTTCGGATGCGTATCACGGCAGCAACGGGCGCCTGGATTTCGAGCCGATCCTGCATGAAATCTGCCGTCACCGTCCGACGCTGCGCGCCATTCTCGGAGCAGCGGAGTTGATGCGCACTGAGGGCGGTGTCGAATTGAACGTGTACAACGGTTCGACGTTTCACCAGCGTCAGTTGGGACAAAAACCGGTGCGTGACTTGATCCACACCGAGATCGCGCGCGCTCTGGGCGAGGGCATCAAAGTCGTCGTCCACGTCAAAGAGGGCCCGTCCCCGCATTCCGGACTCGCGGACGACGCTGCGACCGCGGGACCGACGACGCCGGACGATCCGGCCCGGTTGCGCCGGGACACCGAAAACGAGCACCTCTTGCAGGAGATCATTCGCCGTTTCGACGGCGAAATCGTCGAATAACGCTCACGCCGACCCTGGGGAGTGACAATGGACATGAAGGGCATGGACAAGCTGTTGAAGCAGGTGCAGAAGATGCAGGCCGAGATGGAAAAAATTCAGGCCGATCTGGAGGATGAAACGGTTGAGGGCACCGCGGGCGGCAACATGGTGCGCGTGGCCATGAACGGCAGACGCGAAGTCCTCGAAGTCAAGATCGATCCGGAGGTCGTCGACCGCGACGACGTAGAAATGCTCGAAGAACTAATCGTGGCGGCGGTCAATCAGGCGCATCAAAAGGCGGTGGCATTGCAGACCGAGAGCATGTCGAAGCTCGCGGGCGGCCTGCCGTTGCCGGGCATGATGTAGCATATCCGTACCACCGCAGGGGGGCAGGCAATCCATGGCCAACACATCGGCGACGCTCGAACAACTGATCGACCAGTTCGCCAAACTGCCGGGGATCGGCAAGAAGACGGCGTACCGTTTGGCCTACCATGTGCTGAATGTGCCCTCCGATCAGGCGAAGGCGCTGGCGCTGGCGATCGTCGCGGTCAAAGAGAAAATCCGCTTCTGCTCGGTCTGTTTCAATGTCACCGATGATGACCCCTGCCCGATCTGCCGCGCCGCCGACCGTGATCACGCGGTCGTTTGTGTCGTTGAGGAGCCGCACGATGTCCTCGCCTTCGAACGTGCGGGAACATACCGTGGGTTGTATCATGTCCTGGGCGGCGTGTTCGCTCCCTTAGACGGCGTCGGTCCTGAAGAACTGAAGATCAGCGAACTCGTGGCGCGCATCAAAGGCGACGGCATCGCCGAGGTGATTGTCGCGACCAACCCCACGTCAGAGGGAGAAACCACGGCGAACTATCTTGCCAAAGTGCTCAAGCCGCTGGGTGTCTCGGTCACGCGCATCGCGCGCGGCCTGCCGATGGGCGGCGATGTCGAGTATGCCGACGCCAACACAGTAATCCGGGCACTGGAAGGACGAACGGAGTTTTGAAATGCAGGCGTTAAGCCACTCGTTTTGCGCACGGTGTCAGTAGCAGGGCTAAGATAGCTCATTAACTGTGATCCCCGGGCGTCCTCGCCCGGGGCAGACTGATTCGAACATGGGGACCCGCGGCCGCGACAATCTGAATGACTCAAAGCTCTTCTTCGTCACGACGACGCTGAAGCGGCACGAGAGGTTGTTTGCGACTGCGACGATCCGAAACGAAGCCGCGAGCATGCTGTTCCGTGTTGCCCGGGCAAACCAGACGACGCTGATGGCGTATTGCATGATGCCAAGTCACATTCACTTGATCGCTGGCCACCCCGATGGCGGCTCCGGCATCTCACGATTCTTGCAGTCGTACAAGTCACTCGTGTCTCATATACTATTCCGTGAGCGGCACGGTGTCTGGACGCCCCGGTTTGATGACGTCGTCATCGCATCAGAAAGTTTATTCCTGGCAAAGTTGAATTACATCCACGAGAATCCGGTTCGCGCCGGACTGGCCATCAGGGCAACCGACTGGCGATGGTCCAGCGCGCGCTTCTGGTACCTTGACGAGCCGTCTGATGCACTATCGAAGTCCTTCGGAGAGGACGAACCGGCCGGGGGCGCCAGGCGGGGACGCCTGGCGGGCACACAATACTAATAGCTGATCCCATGCCCTTCTTCGAAACCATCCTCACCAAGATCTTCGGCTCCAAGCACGAGCGCGAAGTGCGCCGCATCACGCCGGTCGTAGAGACGATCAACAAGTACTTCGACGATTACCAATCGTTCACCGACGACCAGCTACGTGCCAAAACCGACGAATTCAAGCAGCGGATCGCCGACGGTGAGATGCTCGACGAACTGTTGCCCGAAGCGTTCGCCGCGGTCAAAGACGCCTGTCGACGACTCGTCGGGAAGCAGTTCGACGTCGTCGGGATCAAGAACACATGGGACATGGTCCCATATGATGTCCAACTCATCGGCGGCGTCGTACTCCACAACGGCAAGATCGCGGAGATGGCCACCGGCGAGGGCAAGACCCTCGTCGCCACTTTGCCGCTATATCTTAATGCTCTCGAAGGCAAGGGCTGCCATCTCGTCACGGTCAACGATTACCTGGCACTACGCGACTCGCAGTGGATGGGGGAGATTTTCAAGTTCCTCGGCGTGACCGTCGGCTGTATCCAGCACGACATGCCGCCGCCGGTGCGGCGCGAACAGTATCTCTGTGACATCACCTACGGCACCAACAACGAGTTCGGCTTCGACTATCTGCGCGACAACATGTCGGTACGCACGGAAGATCGCGTCCACCGCAACTTCCACTACGCCATCGTCGATGAAGTCGACTCGGTGTTGATCGATGAAGCGCGCACGCCGCTCATTATCGCCGGGCCGACCGGCCGCTCCGACATGGAGCGATATGTCGAGATGCGCAGCTTGGTCGAACGGCTCATGCGCCGCCAGACTGAAATCACCGCGCAGTTGGTCGATGAGGGCGTCAAGCTCTTCGAAGAGGAACAGGAATACGACGCCGGAATCAAACTGCTTGCCGTCAAGCGGGGCGCACCGAAAAACAAACGTTTCATGAAATACCTCAAGGAGACCGGCGTCAAACGCGCCATCGCGCGCGTCGAAGCCGACTTCACGCGCGACAAACGCATGCCGGAGATCGACGAGCCGTTGTTGTTCGCCATCGACGAACGTGAACACACCATCGATCTGACCGACACCGGACTGAACTCTCTTAAGCCGGAAGAGCAGGCACTCTTCGAACTGCCCGATATCGGCGATGGTGTCGCGGAAATCGAAGAACGCGCCGACTTAGACGAGGTCGCCAGGGCCAAAGCCAAAAACGAACTCTACAAGCTCCACTCCGAGCGCTCCGAAAAGGTGCACATCGTTTCGCAGCTTCTGAAGGCGTACTCGCTCTATGAGAAGGACGTCGAGTACGTCGTCAACGAGGGTAAAGTCGTCATCGTCGACGAATTTACCGGCCGCATGATGCCGGGGCGGCGTTATTCCGAGGGACTGCATCAGGCCATCGAGGCGAAAGAGCGCGTCAGGATCGAAGAAGAGACGCAAACGCTGGCCACCATCACGTTACAGAATTATTTCCGTCTGTACGCGAAGCTCGCCGGCATGACCGGCACCGCGGTAACCGAAGCGGCCGAGTTCTTCGACATTTACAAGCTCGACGTTACGTCGGTCCCGTCACACAAGCCGATTCGGCGCCTCGACTATGAGGATGTCATCTTCCGTACGCGTCGGGAGAAGTATGCGGCCATCATCGACGAGATCGTCGAGCAGCACAAAGACGGGCGTCCGGTTCTCGTCGGCACTGTGTCCGTCGAGGTGTCCGAAACGCTCTCCCGTATGCTCAAACGCTTCAACGTGCCGCATGCGGTGCTCAACGCCAAGTACCACCAGCAGGAAGCGGCGATTGTCGCCAACGCCGGTCAGGGCGGACATGTTACGATCGCGACCAACATGGCGGGACGCGGCACCGACATCAAACTCGGCCCCGGTGTCGTCCGCACCTCCGACGACGGTGACGTGACCGGCGGCCTTCACATCATCGGCACCGAACGCCACGAGGCGCGTCGCATCGACCGCCAGTTGCGCGGACGCGCCGGACGGCAGGGCGATCCCGGCTCGTCGCGGTTCTTCCTGTCGCTCGAAGACGATCTCATGCGCCTGTTCGGCTCCGAACGGATCGCATCGATCATGGACCGGCTCGGTGTGCAGGAAGGCGAAGTCATCGAGCATCGCATGGTGACACGCGCCATCGAACGCGCGCAGAAACGCGTCGAAGCGCAAAACTACAGCGTCCGCAAGCACCTGCTCGAATACGACAACGTGATGAATCAGCAGCGCGCGGTCATCTACAACCGCCGCGCACAATGCCTCGAACAGGAGAGTCTGCGCGATGAGGCGATCGAGCTGATTGCTATCGTCTGTGAACGAATGGCGGCCAAGCATTGTCCCGATTCCGATACTCCCGAATACTGGGACACGTCCGCGCTTAAGCTGGATTTGCTCAAGACCGTCATGGTCGACCTGGACTTCGACAGCGAGGGTGTCCGAGGGCTCAACTACAATGGGTTGGTTGCGAAGATCATCGCCGATGCGCTGAAGATCTACGAGATCAAGGAGACCGCGGTCACGCCGGAGATCATGCGGCAGTTGGAACGATTCGCAATGTTGCGCGTCATCGACGAGCGTTGGAAGGAACATCTCTATGAGATGGACCAACTGAAGACCGGCATCGGCCTGCGCGCCTACGGGCAGCGCGATCCGTTGATCGAGTATAAGAAGGAATCCTTTGAAATGTTCACGCTGCTGCTCGACACCATCGAGCGAGAGACGGTCGAGATGATCTACCGGCTGCAAGTCGCGCCGCCTCCCGGTGCGACAGCGCCGGCCGATGCCGGACGCCTGCGCGCGGTGCATGCCGAAGCGACCGCGATGGGATACCGCGGCACGCCGGAGGAATCGCGCACCGCGGGCAAACAACAGCCGGTCAAGCGCACCGAGGCGAAAGTCGGCCGCAACGACCCGTGCCCCTGCGGATCCGGCAAAAAATACAAGAAATGCCACGGCGCAGCGGCCGCTGCGCCCGCCGGCAAAACATAGGGAGGTCACCAATGGGCCATTGGGCTGGGCGCGCATCCGGACTGTCCTGTTCCCTGATCGCGCTCGCGTCGGTGTGTACGTCGGCGTCCGCCGATGATGTCGCGCTGGATGTTAAACGGCATGTGCTCGACAACGGCATGACCATTCTGGTCGTCGAACGGCACACCGCTCCGGTCTTCTCGGCGTACATCCACTATCGGGTCGGCTCGGCCAACGAATGGCCGGGGATGATCGGCGCCGCGCATCTTTTGGAGCACATGCTCTTCAAAGGAACCACGACACTCGGCACAAAAGACTACGCGCGCGAAGCGCCGCTTCTGGCGCGCGAGGATTCGCTGCGCGCACAGATCACGCGCGAGGAGAATCGCTCCCGTATGCTGAACTTCCAGCGCTCGCTGGGTTTGGCCGATGTCGAAGACAATGCGCCGCGCATCGCGCAATTAACCGCGGAATTGGAAGCGGTTAAAACGGCGCTCGCCGACCTGGTCGAAAAGAACGAGTACGAGGAATTGTACAATCGCAACGGCGCAACCTCGTTCAATGCGGGCACCGGCTATGACGGCACGACCTATTATGTCGCGCTGCCGTCCAATCGCCTGCCGTTGTTTTTCGAAGTCGAGGGCGACCGTATGGCCAATCCGATTTTGCGCGAGTTTTACGCCGAACGCGACGTGGTCATCGAGGAACGCCGTCTCAAGGTCGACAACGAAGGCGATGCCAAGCTCTTCGAGCAATTGATCGGTACCGCGTTCATCGCCCATCCCTACCAGATTTTTTGGGAGTGGAAGTCCGAAGTCGCGCAATTGACCCGCCCCAAACTCGTCGACTTCTTCAAACGCTACTATGCGCCCAACCGCATGGTGCTGGCCATCGTCGGCGATGTGTCCGCCGAGGACGTGTTCGCCCTGGCCGACCATCACTTCGGCCCGACGCCGCGTCAGCCCGATCCCGATCCCATTGCGACGGTTGAGCCGGTGCAGGAGGGCGAGCGCCGCGTCTGTCAGGAGTTCGACGCCGAGCCGTATCTCTCCGTCGGCTATCACAAGACCGCATTCGACGATCCCGAGGAGATCGTCTTCCGCGTCATCCATCGCGTGCTCTCCGATGGACGCACGTCGCGCCTGTACAAGTCGCTGGTGCTCGATCAGCAAATCGCGGTTCACGTCTCCACGTATGATTTCCCCGGTTCGGAATCGGGCGATTTGTACCCAAATCTGCTCGGCATCGACGTTGTACCCAAGGCGCCCCACACGACGGCGGATGCCGAGCAGGCGCTGTATGCCGAGCTCGATCGCCTCGGACGCGAACCGATCAGCGGCGACGAACTGCAGAAGGTGAAGAATCGCATCGAAGCCGACTTTGTCTGGTCGCTGTATTCGAATCTGGGTCTGGCGTCGAATCTGGCTGAATACGAAGCGCGCGCCGGTAATTGGCAGTATCTGCTGACCGTCCGCGATCAACTCGCCAAGGTGAGCCAGAACGACATCATGCGCGTGGCATCGATCGCATTCCGCCCGCAAAACCGCACGGTCGCAACATTGGTGCCGATGGAGCCGGAGGGCTGAGGCGCGATCAACCCATCACGGAGAACGATGAGAATGAAATCACTTCGCACACAGACTTGGTTGATGGCGGTCGCAGTCGCGGGCATGGCCGCTTCACTCACGCCGCCCGCCGATGCGCGATCGCCGTACTTTGACCGCACGTTCGATCCGATTCAATTCGAACCGCCGACACCCTCGCGTTTCCAGCTCGGCAACGGCATGATCGTCTACTTCCTGCCCGATCAATCGTTGCCGGTTGTCACAGTAAATGCGCTCGTGCGGGCCGGAGGCGTGTACACTCCGGAGTCACAAACTGGATTGGCGTCGATCACCGGCGAGACGATGGTGACTGGCGGCACGCGCACCTTCGATCCCGATCGGCTCGATGCCTTCATCGAGTTCCGCGGCATCCGTCTGGACGGATCGATCGGCGACGAATCCGGCTCGTTTTCGCTGCGGTGTCTCGCCGAGGATTTCGACACGGCGCTGTCGGTCTTTGCCGAAGTCCTGCGATTCCCGCGATTCGACTCCGCGCGCGTGAATCTTGCGCTCGCTGACGCGCGCGAAGACCTGCGCCGGCAGAACGATTCGCCCGGACGCATCATCGCCCGCGAGTTCTCGAAGTTGGTCTACGGCAGCCATCCGTATGGACGATCGGCGACCGAGCAGACGCTCGATGCGGTCACACGCGCGCGTCTGATCGACTTTCACAAACAATTCTTCAAACCCAACAACATCATGTTGGCGATCTCAGGAAGCATCGATGGCGCCGCCCTGAAGCAGCGTCTGGAATCGACGTTCGGCGACTGGGTTTCCGCCCCGGTCGATTGGCCGCAGATTCCCGGCGTTCAGGCGCCACAGCCGGGACTCTACCAAATCGCCAAGGACATCAACCAGACCAACATCCGTTTCGGGCACCTCGGAGTCGAACGGCACAATCCCGACCGCTACGCCCTGCGCGTGCTCAACGACATCCTCGGCGGCGGCGGATTCACCTCGCGTATGATGGAAAGCGTGCGCTCCGACTCCGGCTGGGCCTATTCGGTCGGCACACGCTTCACCGCGCTCAATCAGCCCGGCGTCTTCTACGCGTCGTGCCAGACCAAGGCCGAGACCACGATGAAGACACTCAAACTGATGCGCTGGATCGTCGACGACATCATCGACCGCGGCATCTCACAGGACGAACTCGATGTCGCCAAGGACGCGATCCTCAACTCCGATGTCTTCCAGTACGAGACCCCGCGCGAGATCGTCGAACGCTACGCATGGATGGAGTATTACGGCTTCCCGATGGACCAGATGAAGAAGGACGTCGAAGCCATCGCCGCCGTGACCAGGGCGGACGTCGAAGCCGCCGCCCGCAAGTATTTGCATCCCGACAACTATGTCGTGCTGGTCGTCGGCCCCATCGACGAATTCGATGCGCCGCTCGGCAGCGCGGGCGAAGTGAACACGATTGAGCTGGAATAGCCGTCAACAGAGCAATCCTGGGCGGGTCAGACCCTGGGCTGACCATCGTTACGACCGAAACGGAAACCTCCATACGTGTGCGCCAGGCGTCCTCGCCTGGCGCAGATTTCCACTCACCTGAAGTCCGAGCGCGCAACTAACCCTCTCCCTTTTGAGTGAGAGGGAAGGGTGAGGGTGCTCGTGTATTGCGACCCGACCGCCGCTAACCCGGTCGGAAACATGCGGCGTTAGTCAGTCCGAACGCGATTCCGTCAATTCGTACTCCACCGAAATCACTTCCCGCAGTTCATCGTCGAAAACGTGCAGCAGCAATACTTCCGCCCCAGCGTCTTCGCCGTACATCTGCCGGTAACGCTCCGCGACCGGAGACAGGTCGAACCG
Source organism: Candidatus Zixiibacteriota bacterium (assembly GCA_036397555.1). Lineage (NCBI taxonomy): Bacteria > Pseudomonadati > Candidatus Zixiibacteriota > Candidatus Zixiibacteriota bacterium. Next base: position 170,690 of record DASWIS010000031.1, read on the forward strand.
CAATGTCGCGGGAACGTTTGCGGTGCAGTAGTCCTCATTGCCGTCGTGCCGCAGAAACAACATCACCTGCGGCAGATCTGTCGGGATGAACAGGTCCGGCGCCATGAACATCCCGAAGTGGTGCTCCTTGCAGCCACCGCCGTACTGGATGAACAGTTCCAGTGAATCGCCGATCACGGCGGCCGTGTGGAGCGTAAACTCGTCGAGCAGCAATTCTGCCGGCGGCGTGTTGACGATCTGCACCACGTGGTCACTGTCGCCCTCCGATCCTGTGACGCGGCTGCACGCAGCGAGAACTACAATCAGCGATGCCACCAGCGATGCAGTTGCTACGTGGGTTGACTTCATGAGTACCTCTCGGATCTGAGCTTGAAGCGGACTCTATAGGGTCTGCTTAAACGGACACGTCTTCTTAAGTAAGCAACCTGCGTACCGACCGACATATCGGCATGGGTTACAACATCTTGTCAATGAGGTACAAAAAATGCGAGGATGGCAGCGCACAGAATCGGTGCACAGAGGCATCAGATCGAACTGTCTGCGGAATGGCCGCTAATCTGGTCACCCCGGGCCGGGGACATGCTATACGGCGGTCTCCCCGGCGCAGGTCCCCGTGTGGTAACGATATGCCGTCAGCAGAAATCCGCCCAGCCCGGAGCACAGCACGATCAGCTCGGCCAGCCAGCCGACATAGGGAATCCCGGTCACCAGCGCGACGATCAGTACGCCGAGGAACATTCCGGCGATCAGCCCCAGCCCGCGCGACATGCGTGTACGTCCGAGGATCATATCGCCGATGGCCAACCCCACAAATACCGGCGCCAGATAAATCAGCACGATCCACCCCAGCATGACCAGTATCGCCACCGGGATGCCGAGAACGGTCAAACCGAGAATGACTGCGGCAATGGGAAGGCAAATCAGGAACAATGCGCCCAGTCCCAGACTGCGAAGTGATGCGGCGCTTAGGCAATGGATCGACTCACGCATGAAGGGGCGGAACAACACAAGCAGCAGCAGGCCGGTGACGAAGCGCGCCAGGAACCACCATGCATCCCACACAAAATCCCCGGTCGAATAACCGGTATCCTTCCCCTCGGGCTTGCCGACGGTCACGCCGCCGAGAATCGATGCGCCTTCATCGATCGTCGGTTCGTTTTCGGATTCGATTGTCAGCCGTCCGCCGATGATCGCCGTGGGAAGAATCACAACTTTGTGCCCTTCTATCTTGGCGTCGCCGTCGATCTGCCCGGCGATCGTCACAGTGTTTCCGCCCGCATGCAGCAATCCGCCGACCCGTCCGCGAATCACAATTTCGTTTCCGAACAGCGTCGCGTCCTTCTCGACCCAGCCGCGCGAATCGAGGGTGATGTTTTCAGAAAATGCCAGCAGGTTGCGTTCGATGTGACCGCGCACCGTGGTTGTCTGCGCGGCGACTCGCACCGAATTGCGCACGCGACCGTTGATGTCCACGCGCTGTCCGACTGCCATGACCGAGTTGTCGATGTCGGCGCTGTCGCTGACCGTAATCGTTCGCCCCGCCGCAAAGAAGTCGCCGATGACCACGGCATCGAGATGGATGTCGCCGCCGGCAGTGAAGATGTCGTCGAGAATCTCGCCGCCGGATATCTCGACCACGTCGGCCGAGCGGAACTGGGTCGCCAAAAGATTCGCCGGACAGAGGATCAGCAGGGCTCCCAGCCCCACCGCGGTTGACACGGCATTTGAGAAACGGCTCAACCTTTTCTCCTTCATCAGGTTTCCTGAGTTACCGACTGGTCTTTGTACGTGATTTCACATCCGGTGTTTCGGGCTCATGTAAGGCCCTCTACGGGTTGCCGCAAGCTTTTTGTTCGTGGTCCGACGGTGGTCGAGTTTCGATCAGTCAGACTCGATCTGGGGACATTTACCCACTCGACACAAGCGATCTTCTGCCGATACAAGGACTTAGAGCACCACGTCCGGTCGCGATCAGTGCATCCGGATCGTGGCGTTGTGCCATGCGCATTGCCAGCATCCCATATTGGGAATCGTACGCGCGCGTCGAGCGGTTGTATTGGTTCCTGCGAGTCCTTGTCTTTGCGGGCGTCGCGCTCAACATCAATCCCCTGAGCGATACTCTGGCGGTACCGTGGTATCGGTGGGCGATACCGTCCGGATACGCGTTGTCTCTGGTGTTGCCTCCGTTACTCCAGAGGATTCCGTCGGTCGGTTTCGCGGCAATTTTCTGGCCGGTGCTCGCATTCGACGTGACCGTGATCAGTGCGGTGTCCCACTTCGCCGGGTCGGGGACGCACGATTTATTCGTTCTCTATTACGTATTGGTCGCATTCGTCGGCTACCATTTGGACTTTGTCACGGCCATCTGTGTCGCGTTCGGAATGGCCGTGGTTTACGCCGTTCCGCCCATGCTGACTCATGGAGCATTTCAGCCGACCCAGATGGTGTTTCGCGGCGCGGTGCTGTGTGCATTCGCCGGCGCGATGAGCATGGCCGCCCGCTCGGCGCGGACCTCGACCGACCGGCTGCTGAATGCCATGGACAAGCTCAACGAACGGACGACCGAACTGGAACGCAGCCACGCGCAGTTGCAGACCATCTATGAGACCTCGCGCTCACTGGCGCACATGCTTGCCGAGCAGAGTGTCATCGAGCGCGTATTGCACATCGCCCGCTCGGTTCTCAATTATCCCGTGTGCGAAATCTACACCTGGGACCAGGTGTCGGGCAAACTGCGACTGAAAGGTCGCGTCGACGGCCCCACCACGCGCCGCTACGATCGCGCGCCGACTGTCCCGATGACGCCGAACTTCCAGCGGGCGATCAACAAGCAGGAGATTGCCAGGGTCGTCGACCGCAATCTCGGGCGCACCGTCGTCGACGGCACGCCGCATCGTTCGCAATTGGTCGCGCCGATGATGACCGAGGGCAAGGTCATCGGTCTGCTCAATGCCGAGTCGCCCAACATCAATGCCTTCAGCGACCGGGATGAACGCGTCTTCTCGATCCTGGCGGCCTCCACCGCCCTGGCGCTGAAAAATGCCGATCTGCACCGGCAAATGGAGAAGCTGACCATCGAAGACGAACTGACCCGCGTGTTCAACTTCCGCTACTTCCGATCACGGCTCGAAGACGAACGACGCCGCGCGGTGCGCTACGGGCAGCCGTTATCACTCATCATGGTCGACATCGACTGGTTTAAGCAGCTCAACGACCGTCATGGCCATCAGATCGGCAACATCGCGCTCTGCCAGCTCGCCTCTGTCATCGGCGCTTGCATCCGCGACGTTGACATTCTGGCCCGCTACGGCGGCGAGGAGTTCATCGTCATCCTGCCCCAGACCGGCACTGATGAAGCCCGTTCCATCGGCGAGCGCATCCGGCATAAGGTTGAGCAAACCGAGTTCGGCCCCGACGCCGCCGAACGTCCGATCCGCATCACCGTTTCGGTCGGCGTCTCGTGTTTCCCCGAAAGCGGCGGCTCCGAAGAAAATCTGGTCGAGTCCGTCGACCAGGCGCTCTATCGGGCCAAGGACGCCGGCAAGAATTCCGTGCGTCTCTACGAGGCCGGATTCACGATGCCCGCGGGTGCATCGCGGCCCACCCACACCGCCCACTAAAAGCCCCATTGCGCGCCGCCGACACAGTGTCTTTATAATCACTCGTGATGACTCACGCGCGGAACATCTCATCGCCTCTGGTCTTCTCCTACGACGGCACTGGCCCGGACCGTGAGCTGCTGCGCTGGATCGAGGATCGACGGGTCGGCGGTGTCGTGATTTTTCGTGAGAATGCCGTCGATGAACGGGCGCTGTCCATCGCCATCCGCGCATTGCGCGACGCCGGCGGTCCCACGCTGCGGATCATGATCGATGAGGAGGGCGGCCAAGTCCGCCGTCTGCCGGACGCTCCCACCTCGATGCGCGACCTGCGGGACTACGAAGCGGAGGATGTCCGCGTCGTGGCGGATGCCTACGCCAATGTTGCCCGACGGCTCGATGGCTTCGGCATCGATACTCTATTGGCGCCGGTCGTGGATGTCGGGAACCACCATGCCGAGTGGCTCCGTCGAAGGACGTATTCCGATTCGGCGCCTCAAGTGGCGCTCATGGCTTCCGCTGTGATTCCGGCCATTCAACGGGTCGGCGTTGCCGCATGCGCCAAGCACTTCCCCGGTACGCGTACGGTCGCGCAGGATACGCACCGCAACGAAGCAATCGGGGACGCGTCGATTCCGGATTGGGAACGAATTGACGTAATCCCCTTCCGGGCCGCCATCCAGGCGGGTGTCGCGACCGTCATGGTCGGCCACCAGCGGATGCAGTCGCTGGATGCGGCACGTCCAGCCTGCCTCTCGCCGATCATCGTGAGAGCACTGCTTCGCGAACGGCTCGGCTTTAACGGCTTGGTGTTGACCGATGACATGGCGATGAGCGCGATCACGCAGCGCTACTCGATGGACATGGCGGTGCCGGCCGCGAGCGCGGCGGGATGCGACTACCTCCTCGTCTGTCGCAATCGTCTCCTCCAAAGGCAGGCGCTGTTTGCCTATGAAGAGCACCTTGCCAACGCGACAACTTCCCAATCGACCTCATGAGAGCGGGCAATTCCCTCAAAGACATCCTGCGCCGCCGCCGCCTCAATGTGCTGGGTGTCAACAGCGGCACGTCCATGGATGGCCTCGATCTGACTTTGTTGCGGATCGACGATCGGCGGCCGTCGCCGCGATTTCGAGTGCTGGCAACCGGACAGAATGCAATCCCCGGACGCATTCGGCGCGCGCTCATGTCTGCTGCATCGACGGACACATTGGACAAGCGCGAACTCATCGTTCTGGACATGGCGCTCGGACGTGCCATCGCCGCTGCGGCACGGTCAATCATGCGCCGTCATCCCGTCGATGTGATCGCTTCGCACGGGCAGACGGTTGCCCATTACCCGAAGTCGTCGCCGGCTCTGTGGAGCGGCCCGACCACGCTGCAAATCGGATCACCCGACGTGATCGCTCACCTGTCGGGTCGTGTGACGGTCGGCGACTTCCGCGCAGCCGATACCGCCGCGGGCGGGATGGGGGCGCCGCTGTCCGGATACTATCACCATTTGCTGTTTGGAACAGGATGCATCGTCCTGAACCTCGGCGGCATCGCCAACATCTCGGTATCACAATATTCGCGCGGCCGGCTCCGGGTTATCGCATTCGACATCGGTCCCGGCAACATGATCTCCGACGAACTCGCGAGACGGCTGTTGGGCAGGCCCTTCGATCGTCATGGTCGTGAGGCGATGCGCGGCACAGCAATCGCCCCCGCACTCCGGCGCGTATTGAATCATCCTTACTTTCGCCGGCGTCCGCCCAAGACATGCGGCCGGGAGGAGTTTGGCGCAGCATTTGTGGAACAGAGCGTTCTGATGAGGGGTGCAAGCAGTGACAAGCCCGCCGATTGGCTGGCCACCGTCGTCGAGATCACGGCGCGCGCGACGGAACGCGCGATCAGCCGATGGATCAAGCCGATCACGTCATCACGCCGGCTCATCGTCTCCGGCGGCGGCGGTTGCAATCGCGCGTTGATGCGGCGGCTGCGCGATCTGTTGATCGGATGGGAGCTGGTCGGAAGTGATGAATTCGGAATCCCGCCGCAGTTCGTGGAACCGGCGGGGTTTGCGATACTGGCTCACGAAACTCTGCGGGGCCGCGCGGGAAATCTCGGGAGCGCAACCGGGGGCAAGCCCGCCGTTCTCGGCGTGATTGCGCAGCCCTATACTGGATAGCTCAATGTCCCGATTTGTTCGGTATTCGTCACTCTTCGCATTACTGCTGCCCGGCGCGACCGGCTGCGTCTCCCAGCTTACGACGACGGCCGGATTGTTTCGCGCCGATCGAACGGTGCCGCCGGTCGTGCGCGTGCGGCTCCCCGATCCCGGCAGTGAGTTGATCGTCTCCACGACCGACCGCATGCTCATCCGTATTCCCGAGCAGCCGACCGGCGCCATATTGACTTACTCGACGCACGCCAGTGTGCAGCTTACGATTCATAATGGCGGCATCGACGTCATTTCGGCCGACGGCGCGCGCCTGGGGCTGGACCTCAATGGCCTCACGATCCAGACTGTCAACGACGACGGAGTCCTCACGGTCAACGGCATCGCTCATTCCGGCTGTCTGATCGTTGGCCGCGACAACGCGGAGATTCAGGTTGTCAACCGCCTCAATCTCGATGACTACCTCACCGGGGTCCTGCAGCCGGAGCTGGGGGAACGTCGGGATGATGAAATCGAAGCGGTCAAGGCGCAGGCGGTCGCCGCGCGAACTTATGCCCTGGCGCATTTGGGCCAGTACGAATCGAAGTCGTACGACCTGCACGCCGATGTCAGCGATCAGGTCTACCTCGGGCGCAGCCAGCGCCGCGACTGGGTCGACCGGGCCGTCTCCGCGACTGCTGGCGAAGTGATCCGCTCAGACGGCCACTTGATCGACGCGTTCTATCACTCAACCTGCGGCGGCTCCACCGATGCCATCGAGGACATCTGGGGATCGTCGCCGCGACCCTATCTGCAAAGAGTCGTCGACGACACGTTTTGCCTCTGGTCCAAATACACCGAGTGGACAGAAGAATTCGACGAACCGACACTGACCGGCAACCTGCGCTCCTATCGGCGTCTGCTGCGTGACGCCCCCATCGCCGACTTTGATCGTATCACCGACATCCGTCTCGATGGCAGGACTGCCGGGGGGCGGTACCGCCGCCTGACGGTGGAAACATCGTCGGGGATTTGGACAATCCTGGACGACAAGATTCGCTGGGCGCTGGGACGTCCGTCGCGTCCGGGGACGATTCTGCCGTCGAGCAATTTCACTCTGGAGCCGACGCGTGACGCCGATGGCCGCGTTGTCGGTGCTGTTGTTCACGGCACCGGATACGGCCATGGGGTCGGCATGTGCCAGTGCGGCATGATCGGTCGCGCCCGCGACGGGGAGCGTTATGACATAATCCTGACGACGTACTACCCCGGCACCGAGGTCGTACGGGTGTACTGAGCACTTCGGATAGCTGCGCGACTGAATCGCCCCTATCCGACAACCTTCTTCGCCGCCTCCCACAACACATCCAGTTCGGCCAGACTCGCCTCGCCCAATCTCTTGCCGGTTTTCGGAAGGTGCTTTTCGATGTATTGAAATCGCCGAATGAAACGCCGGTTGGTTTTTGTCAGCGCCGTCTCGGGGTCGATGCCCAGATGACGCGCGAGATTCACCAGCGCAAACAGCAGATCGCCCAATTCGTGCTCCACCTCCTGCTTGCGCCGTCGCCGACCCTTGCGGCTCTTCAGCGAACGGCGCAGCTCATTCTCTTCCTCCGCCACTTTATCGAGCACGGCCAGCGGCTCGTCCCAGTCAAAGCCGAAACGCGCCGTCTTTTCCTGAAGTCGAAATGCTTTCAGCAGCGCCGGCAAACTCGACGGCACCCCGTCCAATGCGCCGCGCGACTCCCCGTCGGTTTTTGACTCCTGAATCTTCAACTGCTCCCAGTTGCTCAGCACCTGGCGCGCCGACAGGCGCCGCTTCTTCTCGAACACATGCGGATGCCGCGCGATCAGCTTGCGACAGATGTGATCGGTGACGTCGTCGATGCTGAACCGCTTGCGTTCGCTGCCCAACTGCGCGTGGAATACAACTTGCAACAGCAGGTCGCCGAGTTCCTTGGACAATTCGTCCATGTCGCGCTTCTGAATCGCATCGGCGACCTCGTAGGTTTCTTCAATCAGATAGGGGAGCAGCGACTGATGATTCTGCTTGCGATCCCATGGACAGCCGCCCGGCGCGCGCAAGCGGCCCATGATGGCGACCAGATCATTGAAGCTGTACTTCTTTGGGTGTGGGCGGCGAGGCATAGGAGTGAAAAATCGAATCTCAATGGAATATTACGCTGCTATCGCGTGTAATCCATACGAATGTCGCGTCAAAGGGCGCATTGGTGGGGCGTCCCCAAGTCGCGAAGTCGCCAATGGTGACCGAATTTGTCGGAATCGGGCCGGTGACGCTGCTTCGCCGCCGATTCCGTTTGACAAGCCGCTGGAGATGCCGAACTTGAAGCCGATCAGGCAGAAGAATGGAAGGGAGCTGGATTGCGGTCTATGGCAAGTGGGCTCTCGTCTCTCCTGACGTGCATGGCGGTCTGTGCCGTTCTCGCCGGCTGCGCTGGCTGCACGGAGGAACGGACCGTGGCGGGGCCACCTCCACCCCCGCCGCCTCCACCACCGCAACTCGGCTACAGCGATGGATTTCCTGCTTGGTCGCCCGATGGGAGAACGGTTGCATATGTATCCGCCGAAACCGACTCGAATCAGATCAATATTCGAGCCTATATCCGACTTGTCGACGTCGGGACCTACGACACGACTACGATTCTACGAGATGATCAGATGTTCGTCTTCGACCTGGCCTGGAGCCCCGATGGGCACTGGCTGTTGTTATCCACGGAAGTTGGCATCTTCAAGATGCTGGCAACCGGAGACAGCCTGACGCTCCTGAAGGTCGGAGAGTTTCACGTTTCAGCGAGCTGGTCTTCCGTCAGCAACAGGATATTCTTCGGGATCAACGGCGGATCCGAGGGCGGGATATACTCGATGCAGCCGGACGGTTCAAACCTTCAAAGGTGGACCTATCCAGCATCGGGGGTCATGCAATGCCCGTATGTTTTTCCGGACTCGGATACGCTCGTCGTACAAAGTTACGACGCAAACGGCGATTACTGCATTGCGCTCTACTACCCTCACGATGTGCTGCTTGAAGAGGTCTTGGCGTGTGGACTGCCCTTGGTCGCCCACCCCCGCCCGGCACCGGATCAGAGGAGTGTCTTTTTTGTCGGATTCGACACGGCTCAAGAGATTCAGCGCATTTACAATCTCAAGAGGGAATTCGGTGTGTCAACTCCTTTGACGGGCGCAACGAGTCAGAATCCCTTCAGCGTTTCGCCGGACGGAAATTATATTGTCTATCACGACGCAGCGAGGACACGCGGGCTACAGATAATCAGCATTCGTACTGGACAGGTGTTCCAACTCACGCGCAAGGATGGACAGTCGGTGCATTGATGCGCCGAGATTGGGGGTAACATGTTCAGGCAATGGAGTTGTCGGACCGGTGACGCTGCTTCGCCGCCGATTCCGTTTGACAAGCCGCTGGAGATGCCGATCTTGAAGCCGATCAGGCAGAAGAAAGGAAGGAAGCCGGAATGCGGTCTATGGCAGGTGGGCTCGGGTCTCTCCTGACGTACATGGCCACATGCGCGGTTCTCGCCGGCTGTGTGGGATGCACGGAAGAACGGACGGTGGTCGGTCCGCCGCCACCCCCGCCTCCGCCCCCTCCGAGCCCGAAAGGTCTCGATGCGTGTCCCGCTTGGTCGCCTGACGGTCGGACGGTGGCCTATTGGGCTGAAGAACAGTCTTCAACGCCTTACTTGTACAACACGTTCATACGGCTGGTAGATGCGGAGTCAAGAGAGATCACGACAATCTGCGATGAGTTTCAGTTCGCCCTCAATATTGATTGGAGCCCTGACGGTCGCTGGCTTCTGTTATCGGGGGATAGAGGAATATGGAAGATACTCGTTGGCGGCGACAGCTCAACGGTGCTGATGGACGGTTCATATGCCTCGGCAAGTTGGTCGAGAGTCAGCGGTCGGATCTTCTTCTCGAATGAGCATGGCTCCGCGGGCGGAGTGTACTCCATGAATCCCGACGGTACTGACGTGATCCGCCATACATCCAATGATTCAGATTATGTCTCGTCTCCGCATGTGTTTCCCGACTCAGATTCAATGGTCGTGCTGGTTAACGGAGCGGGCTATCGCGATTGCATCGCTCTGCTGTCGACCGGGGAGATGTCTCCGCGAGATACAATTCATTGTGACACCCGGACAATCGATAATCCGCGGATGAGTCCCGACCATGGATCCCTGTACTTTACCGCCTACGATTCTCAACTGAGTTCCTACAGAGTCCTTCAACTCCACAGACTCTCACAGTCACTGAGGCCCCTAGCCGTCTCAGCGTGGACTCCGTTTGGATTGTCACCAGACGGAAGATTCATAGTCTATTCCGATACTCGTAGCTCACGCGGGCTCCAGATACTCAAGATCGAGACCGGCCAGATATTCCAATTGACGCCAGGCTATCAGTGACTAGCTCAGAATCCCTTTGCTCCTGACATTCCCATCGTTCGCCGCCCCTTGACAGACCCCCGCGACGCGGCGTAGTATGCCGCTCTTTCAGCGAAGCTAAAGCGGCACCCATGAGCGCCATCGAACTACCCAAGAACTACGATCCTCGCAGCGCCGAGACACGCTGGCTGCAAGAGTGGCAGGACAGACGCTATTTCCACGCCGATCCAAAGTCCCGAAAGCCCAAATACACGATCGTGATCCCGCCCCCGAACGTCACCGGCATCCTGCATCTGGGCCACGCGCTCAACAACACGATGCAGGATGTGATGATCCGTTACAAGCGCATGTCGGGATTCGAGGCCGAGTGGCTGCCGGGCATCGACCATGCCGGCATCGCCACTCAAGTCGTCGTGGAAAAACAGGTGATCAAAGAGGGCGCCACCCGCGAAGCGTTGGGACGCGAGAAGTTTTTGCAACGCGTCTGGGACTGGAAGAAAAAAAACGGCGACACGATCCTCGAGCAATTGCGGCTGATGGGCTGCTCCTGCGACTGGGAACGCAGCCGCTTCACCATGGACGAGGGCCTGTCGAAGGCGGTGCTGGAAGTTTTCGTCCGTCTATACAACAAAGGTCTCATTTACAAGGGGACGTACATCGTCAACTGGTGTCCGCGCTGCGGCACCACCCTCTCCGACGATGAACTCGAACGCGAAGACCGCGATTCCTCGCTCTGGTACATCCGTTACCCCCTGGAGGACGGCTCCGGGCACATCGTGATCCCGACCACGCGTCCGGAGACGATGCTCGGCGACACCGCCGTCGCGGTCAATCCCCGGGACAAACGCTACAAGAAGCTCATCGGCAAAAAGGCAATTCTGCCGTTGATGAACCGCGTGTTGCCGATCATCGGCGATGCCTACATCGACATGACGTTCGGCACCGGCGCGATGAAAGTCACTCCCGCGCACGATGCGAATGACTTTGAAATCGGGCGTCGCCACTCCCTCGATTCGATCAAGGTGATCGACCCCGACGGCACGATCAACTCGACGGGCGGCGCCTACGCCGGGCTGGACCGCAGCGAAGCGCGCCAGAAGATCATAGCTGATCTTCAAGCACAAGACCTCCTGGAGAAGACCGAACCCTACAAGCTGTCCGCGGCCATCTGTTATCGTTGCTCGACCATCATCGAGCCGTATCTCTCCGAGCAGTGGTTCGTCAAGATGTCCGAGTTGGCGCCGCCCGCGATCGCGGCGGTCACTTCCGGACGCATCCGGTTTCATCCCGAGCACTGGTCGAAGGTGTACCTCCACTGGATGGAGAACATCCACGATTGGTGCATCTCGCGGCAGTTGTGGTGGGGACACCGCATCCCGGTCTTCTATCACAATGACAACGGCTCGGTTCATGTCGGTCCCAACCCGCCCAACGCCGCACTATATCGTCAGGATGAAGACGTCCTCGACACTTGGTTTTCCTCGTGGCTCTGGCCGTTTTCGACTTTCGGCTGGCCGGAGAAGACCGATGAGCTCAAACAGTTCTACCCGACCCAGTCTCTTTTCACCGCCTCGGAGATCATCTTCCTCTGGGTGGCGCGGATGGTCATGGCCGGGTGCGAATTCATGGGTGAGATCCCCTTTTCCGACGTCTACATCCACGGTACCGTGCGCGACACGCAGGGACGGCGCATGTCGAAGTCGCTGGGCAACGGCATCGATCCTTTGGATGTCATCAACGAACACGGCGCCGATGCGCTGCGTCTGTCGCTGATGCTGGCGGCTCCCGAAGGACGCGATCCGCTGATCGGCCCGAATACGTTCGAGCTCGGACGCAACTTCGCCAACAAGCTCTGGAACGCCGCGCGACTGGTGTTGGCCAATCAGGGCGACAATCCCGAGCGGGTCGCGCTGGAGCCGGATTGGGACGACAACGCGCTCGCCATGCCCGACCGCTGGATTCTCAGCCGCCTGTCGCGCACGATCCGCGATGTGTCCGCCCAGCTCGATGAATTCCGATTCAACAGCGCATCAAAGGCGCTGTATGATTTCATTTGGGCCGAGTTCTGCGACTGGTACCTCGAACTGGTCAAACCCCGATACGCGGGCGACGACGCCGCCGACCGTCGCACGGCGACGACTGTGTCGCTGTATGTCCTGCAACACATCGTCCGCCTGCTGCATCCGCTGGCCCCGTTTGTGACCGAAGAGTTGTGGCAGCATGTGCGACCCATGCTGCAGGGCGCGCCCGATCACGTGACGATCAGCGTCTGGCCCCAAGCCGGCGAGCAACGCATCGATGACGAGTTGGAAGAGGCGATGAGCCAGGTCTTCGCCGTCATCAATGCGATCCGCAGCGTGCGCTCCGAGATGAAGATTCCCGCCGGCCGCCGCATCGATTGTCTGATCCGCGCCGACCGCACCAGTCTCCTGCGCCACCTGCGCACCTACGCCGACAACGTGCGGATCCTCGGGCGCATCGAAAACCTGACCATCGACAAACAGGTCAACAAGCCGATTCCGAGCGCCTCGGCGGTCATCCGCGATGCCGAGATATTCATTCCACTTGAAGGAGTGGTCGACTTGGCGGCCGAACGGCGCCGGTTGGAGCGCGACCTCGAACATCACTCGACACAACTGGAAAAGATCAACCGCAAGCTCAGCAACGATGATTTCCTCGCCAACGCCCCCGCCGACGTCGTCGAGCGCGAGCGCGCCAAGCGGGAAAACTTCGAAAAGATCGTCGCCCGCATCCAGTCGAACCTCGAACAGTTGGTCGGCTGGTGAGGCGATTGCCGTCCCATGAAATTTCCGGGACGATCCGCGCACCTCGCGGGTAACAGTCTCGGAATCACAGCGTGGACCGGTGCTCATAATGTTCTCTGGAACGGGGGTATTCGAATGAGACGATGGATGACAATGGGGCTGATCGTGTGCGCGGCGATGGCGTCAACGGCGCGCGGCGAAGTCCGACTGACGGTCTACAACAACGATCTGGCGCTGGTAAAGGAAACGCGCACGCTCGACTACCAACGCGGCGTCTTCGATCTCGAATTCACCGACGTCGCGGCCGCGATCGATCCGACTTCGGTGGCGTTTACCGCCGTCGATCATCCGAACGCCGTCACGCTGCTCGAGCAGGATTACCGCTACGATCTCGTGTCGGTCGACAAGATCCTGCAAAAGTACATCGACCAGCAGGTCCAACTGATCACCAAGCAGGAAAAAGTGCACGACGGCGTCCTGTTGGCCGCCGACCCCAGCGCATACACGCTGCGTCGTCCCGATGGGGGATTGACCCTTGTCAATCGCGCAGAGGTCGCCGACTTATCATTGGCCGAGCTCCCCAAAGATTTGATTACTCGTCCGACTTTGGTCTGGAAGCTCCAATCGGACGTCGACGGGTCGGTGCGCTCAGAGGTGCGTTATCTCACCAAACAGATCGGTTGGCACGCCGAATACATCGCGACGATCAATGCCGCCGAGGACGGGCTGGAGCTGGCCGGTTGGGTATCGATCGACAACCGTAGCGGTGCGACCTACGCTGATGCCCGTATCAAACTGGTCGCGGGGGACGTCAATCTGGTTCAGGATCAATACAAGCCCCGCCCCGAAATGATGGCGATGTCGCGCGCGGCATCGGACTTTCAGCAGGAACAGTTCTTCGAGTATCACCTCTACACGCTTGATCGCCCCTCGACCGTGCGCGACAACGAGATCAAGCAGTTGTCCTTGTTTGAACCGGCAACCGTGAACGCGAAGAAGGTCTACACTTACGAGGGGGCGCGCTACGGCGACAACGTGCGCGTCACGATGGAGTTCGTCAACTCCGAGAGTGCCGGGCTCGGCATGCCGCTGCCGAAGGGAAAAGTCCGCGCGATGAAGGCATCCTCGGACGGCTCGCTCGAATTTGTCGGGGAAGACTTGATCGATCACACGCCCAAAGACGAGGAGGTCCGCGTTTATCTCGGCAATGCCTTCGATATCATCGGAGAACGAACAGTCGTCAACCAGCGACGCATCGCCGACCGCGTGGTCGAAATCGACATCTCGGTCAACCTGCGCAACCACAAGGACACCGACATCTCGGTTTTGGTTGTCGAACACTTTTGGGGTGACTGGTCGATATCCTCTGAGTCACACAAGTTCGAGAAGAAGGACGCGAACACCGCCGAGTGGCGGCTCCCGGTAACCGCCAACGGCGAAACCACGTTGACGTTCACCGTCCGCCAGCGCTCCTGAGCGTCGCGCGGTTCCCAGAGGATGCGGGATCGTCCGACAGTGAGCCGGCGGTGTAAGAAGAGTTGACACAATGCGCAGAAACCGCTTGCCGCCAACATGCACGGCGTCATATGCTGGCGGCCTGCAGCCCAGGTTATCGAAGATCGCGGGATGGCATGACGGGGAGGAGCAGACGATGAGGATTCTCAGAGGATTGGTCATAGCAGGGTGTGTCATCGGTTGTTCCGCCCTCGCATTCGCGCAAAAGTCGTTGGAGTCGGTGCAGCCGGTCGACGTCTACCTGCGTACGGCCCGCATTGCTCTGCAGACGAATCCTCCCGAGTTCAATCGCGCCATCCAGAATCTCGACATCGCCCGCGCCAACTATCCGGAGAATCATGACGTTCACTTCCTCATGGGAACGATTTGGGCGGAGAAGGACGAGATCGACAGCATGGTCGCCTCCTACGAGTTGTCGAAGTCGCTGGCCACGCCAAAGCAGTGGGAAAAGGAAGCGAAGGAATTGGACAAGCTCTATGAATCGTTGTGGATCAAACGCCTGGAGGATGCCGTGAAGCTCTTCAACCAGGCCGATTCCCTCGCCTCGCTGGCGGACACGATCACCGATCCCGCATTGGCCGACAGCACGCGCAAAAACGCCGGGATCGTGCGTGGAATGTCCCAAAACAAGCTGCGCCAGTGCGTTCTGCTGCGGCCGCTGGAGTTCAGGGCGTACTCAGTCCGCGGGCTGATCCACCAACGGCGCGGCGACGTCGATTCGACCATCGCCGACTTGGCGAAGGCCGAGACCCTCTTTCATCGCTACGAATTCGTCGATTCCACCACCGACTGGTACGATTCGACTGTGTTTTTCTCCGGTTCGACCGGCTCCCCGACAGAGGCGTACAAGGAATTCGAGAAAAAGTACAAAAAACTCACCGACGAGAAGCGCAGCCGCTACCGCAACATCCTCTCGGCGCTGGGCTCCGCCTATTACGACCAGGAGCAGTGGGGCAATACGATCGCCATCTATCGCCGCTATCACCAGCTCGACCCGGCCAACATCAACACGATCGTGACGATCGCCGACTGCTTCTCACGCTTGGACAACGAGCAAGAGGCGTACAAGTGGTACGAGCTTGTCGTGCGCCAGGATCCCAATTCGAAAGACACCTGGTACAACATGGGGATTTTCTTCTACAACAACGCCATTCGGCTGCAGGACTCGCTGGCCAAG
Source organism: Candidatus Zixiibacteriota bacterium (assembly GCA_036397555.1). Taxonomy (NCBI): domain Bacteria; kingdom Pseudomonadati; phylum Candidatus Zixiibacteriota; species Candidatus Zixiibacteriota bacterium. Next base: position 186,304 of record DASWIS010000031.1, read on the forward strand.
TACGACAAGACGCTGCTGGCCAACGCCGGCGACAATGTCGCCAAGACCTCCTACATCGGTTTCCTCAGACAGTCCTTCGAAAACTTCGCACGCGGCATTCCGAACTTAAGAAAGGTCGTCGAGCTCGACAAGAAAGATGACGAAACGTGGCGCCTGCTGGGCATCGCCTACTACTCCATCGCCTCACAACTGACCGAGGTTGAGACGCGCTTCACACAGGCGGACCGGGACGCGATTCTGACCGACATCCGCACGCTCATCGAAAATCACGTCGGTGTCGCACCCGAGCAGTCTGCCCTGTGGGAGGAGAGCCGAGAGATGCTGCTGGCCGCCGCCGAAAACAACCCCGATAACATCGGCATCTGCCGGATGATGAAGGTCACCCTGGCACGGCTGAACCGTCCCGACGAGTTGCAGGAGTGGGCGCCGAAGTGCCCGTAATCGCGCGGCCCGAAGATCACTTTCTGCGGCCCCGGCAATGGGGCCGCTTTTTTGTGCGCGCCCCGTGGCATACATTCGTGGCGCCATGAATCCCCGTCTCGCATCGACAGACGGCGCCGACCCCACGGGCGCCAGTCCGTCGCCACGCGCGCGCGCGGCTGTCGCAGTGGATGTCGCCTTCAAACGCCGGGTCCGACGCGAGTTCTCCTATCGTGTACCCGACCATTGGCCCGATGTCCCCCAACCGGGAGAGTTGGTGGTGGCGCCGTTGGGCGGTTCCGACGCAGTCGGCATCATTGTCGCGGCCGATACAATCGAAAATCGCAATGAAGTACTCAAGTCGCTCAGGCATCCGATCGATTCCGGTTGGACGATTCCTCCGGATGTGCTCGCGCTGTGTCGGTATGTCGCTGCCTACTACCGTTGCTCGCTGGGCGAGGCATTGGCGGTCGCCGCCGCTCCCATGATGTCGGACGCCGTGGAGACGTGTCGCATGATTCGCCCCGACTGGAACGATGTGCCGGCGCAGGCGCCGCGCCTGACCGCGACCGAGCAGCGCATCCTGCGACATCTGCCGTCCGATCGCGACACCCCGGTCACGACTCTGGCACGCGGTATGACACGCTCCGGGCGATGGCGTCTGACGCTCCATCGTCTGGCCGAACGGGGCCTGGTCTCGCTTCGCTGGCAAACGAAACGTCCCCCCATTCCTGGCGACGCGATCTTCTTCGGACGGCACCCGGCGTTCACCGGCGAACTCCCCGCAGAACTCGAACCGCTGTTGCAGTCCGGCACGACCTTTCGGGAGGCGGTGACTGCGCGCGCCATGACACGCCGCCTGTCCCGAGGAGCAACGCAGTTGTGCGAACTTCTGGAACAGGATGCACTCGATTGGCATCCCGTCTCCGATCGGCACGCCGAGCAGTGCGTCGGCGCCGAGCCGGAATACGACAAGCTCAATGATGAACAGCGGCGTGTGCTGGAGGAGTTCGACGCCATCCGCGGCGACCGTGCCTCCCCAATCGCGCTCCTATGGGGGCCGACCGGTTCGGGCAAGACAGCCGTTTATTGCGAGGCGATCCGACGGACTTGGGCGGGCGGGCAGAACGTTCTGTTTCTGGTTCCCGAGATCGTGCTCGCCGGGCAGCTCATCGGGCGCCTGCAGGAGTCGTTGAAGGAACGCATCGCTGTCTGGCACTCCGGATTGTCGTCGGCCGAACGGTACTGGATGGCCCGGCTTGTTGCCCGGGGCCGCTACCGGATGGTGGTCGGCGCGCGGTCGGCCGTGTACGCGCCGATGCCGAATCTCGGACTGATTATCGTCGACGAAGAGCACGCTGAATCCTACAAACAATCCGATCCGGCGCCGCGCTACCATGCGCGCGACCTCGCCGTACAACGCGCGCGCTTGACCGGGGCGATCTGTCTGCTCGGCTCCGCGACACCGTCCCTGGAGACCATTCACAAATCCAACGAGCGGGAATATCGGCTCCTGCGACTGACGCAGCGCGTTGGCCACGGCGTCCTGCCCACGGTTCGAATCGTCGATTTGCGCAGTGCCGAGCGATTCGGCGACGAACGCTGGGTCTCTCCGACTCTGAAATCGGCCATCGAGGAAACGCTCCGTTCCGGACGGCAGGCCATCATCTTCCTCAATCGCCGGGGACATTCTACGAGCGTGGCCTGCCGTGCCTGTGGTCAACCGGTCAGGTGCCCCTCGTGCGATCTGGCGCTGACCTACCATGCCCGCGACCGGTCGATGCGCTGCCATGTTTGTTCCCATGTGATGAAAGCGCCGGATCATTGTCCCGCGTGCAATGGCGCAGAGTTTAATCTGCGCGGCGCCGGCACGCAGAAGATCGAGCTGCTGCTGGCGAGTCTGGACGCGCCCGTGCGGATCGAACGGCTCGATGCCGACATCGCCGCCCGGCGGGGGACCGCCGCAGGCATCCTGAGACGGTTTGCGTCGGGCGAATGCAACCTTCTGGTCGGAACACAGATGGTCACCAAAGGTCTCGATGTCGGCAAGGTCGACTTAATCGGCGTCATCTGGGCGGAGCAACAGATGTCGCTGCCGGATTTCCGCGCCGAGGAACGCACGTTCCAGCTTCTGACCCAAGTCGCCGGACGCGCCGGTCGTCGGGCCGATGCCGAGCCCGGACGCGTGATCGTGCAGTCATTCTGCCCGGATAATGACCTGCTCGCCATCGCGGCGCGCCAGGACCCGCAGGAGTTCTTTGCCCGCGAACTTCCGCGACGGCGCGCCTTGCGATACCCGCCATACGGCCATCTTGTCCTGTGCGTGTTCAGTGCGACCGAACCGCAGCGCTCGCTGACTGCCGCAAAGGGCCTGACTGAATTCTGGAAGAATGCGGGCGCCGATACCGGCGCGGGCGCCGTATACGGACCCGCGCCGGCCTTGTTCGCCAAACGCGGGCGGATCTACTTCCATAATGTTCTCATCAAGACCGACTCGATCCCGGCGACGCATGAACGGCTGGACCAATACGAATCCGAATCGACCGCATCATTGCGCAGAAACCACATCAATTGGCAGGTCGATGTGGACCCGGTTGATTTCTTTTGATGCGGTCCTCCTTATGCGCCCCGATGGGGAGTTGACAAAGCGGCGGCGGCGTCCCTAAATGCGGCCCTCGCGTCAATGGCGGGAGGGATCACAGCAAGGCGAATGGCCAAAGTCGATTATCAATCAGCCGGAGTCGATCTGGAAGCCGCCGATCAGGCCGCAGGCCAGATCGCCAGGATCGCTCAGACGACCTATACAAACGGTGTGCTGGCAGGCGTCGGACCATTCTCCGGGCTCTTCGAAATCGACACGGCGACTGAACGCCGTCCCGTGCTCGTTTCCAGTTGCGACGGCGTCGGAACAAAGCTCAAGCTCGCAATCCGGTCAGGCCGCCACGGCACCATCGGCCAGGACCTGGTCAATCACTGCGTCAACGACATCCTGACCAGCGGCGCGCGCCCTCTGTTCTTTCTCGATTATCTCGCCCTGGGACGCCTCGATCCCGCCATCGTCGCAGATGTGGTATCCGGGATTGCCGAGGCGTGCCGTACCAATCTCATGGCACTCATTGGCGGCGAAACCGCGGAGATGCCCGGGCTTTACAAGGTCGGCGACTACGACATCGCCGGATTCATCGTCGGGATCGTGGAGCGTGATGCGATCATCGACGGCTCCGCGGTGAAGGCGGGACAGGCGTTGATCGGGCTGGCGGCCAATGGGCCGCACACCAATGGCTACTCGCTGGTGCGCAAGGTGCTCTTCGACTTGAACAACTTCGCCTTCGACGATACACCCGATGAGCTCAAGGGGCAGGCAGTGGGCGATGCGGTCATGGCCGTGCACCCGTCGTATCGTCACGCCGTCGACGCGCTGCGCCGTCGGGTGGGCATTCACGGCATGGCGCACGTCACCGGCGGCGGAATCGAAGGCAACCTCATTCGCATTCTGCCCGAGGGTGTACAGGCGGTCGTCGATCCCTCCCAATGGCCCCCATTGCCGGTGTTCACGTTCATTCAGCACGAGGGGCAAATTGAAGTCGACGAGATGTTCCGCGTCTTCAACATGGGGATCGGATTTATCGTCGTCGTCGACCTTGACGCCGTCACCGAGGCGATTGCCGCTCTGGCGGAAGCGGGTGTGTCGGCGTATCACATCGGCAGCACGCTCAGCGGCCAACGGAGCGTCCGCCTCTCTGTCGGAACGGGACGCTGAGATCATCGCCTCAGACTCTCGGTATGTCCTCCGCGTCAACTGCTGTCCCGGTAAATATCCAGAGCGATCGCCGCGGCGCACTCTCCGCTCGCGCGCTGTCGTGTGTGATCGCCGGCGCACTGCTGGCGCTCTCCTATCCGCCGTTTCCTCTCGGATTTCTGGTTTACCCTGCGCTCGGACTCGCGCTGTGGACGGCTGGCTTGGGGCGCAATCGGCCAATCTCCTGGAAGACAGCCGCGCGCCGAGGGTGGCTGATCGGCTTCGTCTGGCACTTGGGGACATTGTACTGGGTGGTCTGGGTGGCGCCGCCAGGCATGCTGGTCATGGCGGCCATCCTTGGTCTCTATGTTGCAACTGTCTTCGGACTATGTGCACTCTTCGAAACACGATTTGGCCCGCGCGCCATCTGGCTGTTTCCCGTCGTGTGGGTGGGTCACGAGTACCTCCGTGGCCTCGGCGAACTGGCGTTTCCGTGGACCAATCTGTCGCTAAGCCAGGTCACGTACGTCTACATGATCCAGCACGCCGACATCGCCGGCGATCTCTTTGTCGGTTTCACGGTGGCGTTCACGTCCGTCCTGATGCTGCGGCTGTTCCTCCGCTGGACAGCGCGTCGCCAGGGAAACGTCCGCTTCCACGTGCTCAGTCTCATCCTCGCACTGGTCCTGCCGTACCTGTACGGGCACGGCGCGGTCGATCGCCTCGAGAGCGTCGAGAGCATCCGCATCGCCGTTTTGCAGGGGGACATCGACTCGTTTCAGAAGTGGGAAGATGGCGCGGTCGACCACTCGTTTGCCGTCTACGAGACGCTGACCCGTGCCGCCGCCGATAGCGGTGCGGCTCTCATAGTCTGGCCGGAAACCGCCGCACCGCTCTACCTGCGTTCGAGTCCCGAACATCGCATCGCCATCCGACGGCTCTCCGCGGAACTGTCCGTGCCCATCCTGCTGGGAACGCTCGAATACGAACGCCTGTCGCCCCAGCAGTATCTGCGCTACAACGCGGCGGTCTATGTCCGCGACGGCGCATACGACAGCGCGTATCACGCCAAGCTGCAACTGGTGCCGTTCGGCGAGTGGATACCGTTTTCAAATCGCTGGCATGTCCTGGATAATCTCGATGTCGGCGGAGCGCATTTCACGGCCGGGACAACGTATTGGCTCTTCGAGCACGAACACGGGCCCTTCGCCGCCGCCATCTGCTTTGAATCGGCATTTCCCGCCATCATCAGGCGCTTCGCCGCGAACGGGGCCCGTTTCTTGGTGAACATCACCAACGATGGCTGGTACGGCTTCACATCCGGCCCCACGCAGCATGCCGACATCGCCGTATTCCGGGCCATTGAGAATCGCCGGCCGATTGCCCGATCGGCCAACACCGGAATCTCGTGTTTCATCGACCGGGCCGGACGGATTCGGGATGCCGGCGCCCAATATGTTCCCGATGTCCGAATCTTCGACCTGCCGCTGGGCCGACCCGACGAGACGACGTTTTTTCTCCGTCACGGGATGTTTTTCGGGCAGGGATGTGCCGCCGCCGCCGCCGCACTGGCTTTGATCGCCGCCCTGTTGTCACGGCGCTCGCGCACGACGCCGACCGCGCATTCCGTTTGATCGACATACGCCCGTCGTGCATGTTGGGCGTGACCGTTCGACACGACCATGCGCGACTGCGCCGACCAAAACCTTCGATTACTCCCGCTTGGGGCCGCGACGTCGATTCTCGCTCTGGCGTTCACAGTGACCGTGAGCGCCGGTGCGCAAGGCCGCACTTGGACCAACTACACCGACGTGAATGGAGTCATGGACCTCGCCGTGTCCGACGACACACTCTGGATGGCGACGCGCGGGGGACTCGTGTGGATGAGCACATCTGGTAATCCCGCCCAACGCCGGATGACCAACTCCGATGGTATGGGCGAAAATGATCTGCGCTTCGTCTCCGTCGATGCCCTCGGCCGTGTCTGGTGCGGCGGGACACGCGGACGGCTCAGCCGCCGTCGCGCCGATGCCCAATGGAGTGTCTATGGTTTTGTCGATCCCGACGATCGGCCCATTGCGATTTACTCTGCCGACGATGACGCGTACGGCTACCTATGGGTCGGCTCTCAGGTTGGCATTCACAAATTCGACATCGAACGGCATGGCGGAGAGATTCAAGAGAGCTACCTGCGCATCGGCGGTTGGCCCGACAACTCGCCGGTCGACGATGTATTCATTGACGATACCGTCTTGTGGATTGCCGGCGACGTCGGCTTGGCGCGTGCCGGAGTCAACGACCCGTTCCTCCTGATTCGTTCGCATTGGCAGACATGGTCGCCGGGTGGGGCATTTCACACGGTGATCACGTTTCGCGGCGACGCGTACGCCGGCGGCGAGCATGGAGTGTTCCGATATAACGTCGCCGCGGATTCCTGGGAGCAGGTTGCGTTTCCCGACATGCAGATTGTCGATCTGGTCGTAGACAACGACACGCTTTGGGTCATGTTGGAATCCGGACTCGGGTATTGCACGCCAACCGTGTGCGGGTTGGCCATCATACCCGGCGCCTTGCCCGGATTCTTCAGCGCGATCGCTGCCGACGGCAACGGCTTGCTGTGGGCCGGACAGACCGGATACGGAGTCTGGGGCCGCAATGCGGCCGGTTGGAAACAAGAGTTGTTCGACGGTCCGCTGGGGAATTCCGTCAGCGACGTGGCCATCGATTCAGACGGGCGCGCCTGGTGCATTTTTCCAAACTTTGGGGCTGCGTATCTCCAGGACGGTCACTGGACAACGCTCCCTTACTATCACGTCGGCGCCAGTTTCCCCGGCGAAGTCGTTGAAATCGCGCCCAATGGCGATGTCTGGCTCGGCGCCTTCGGAACCGGGGCGTACAAGGTCAACTCCCGAGTCCCGCTGTCCGACACCGGGTGGATTCACTACGACACATTGAATCGCGACGAACACACGTTGATGTGGTTTCAAGCCGACAACCAACAGCCCAACAACTTCATCCTCGTCACCGATATCGTCATCGATGACGGCGGTCGCGTCTGGTTGGCCAATACGTTCGCCGACTCGGGACGCGCCATCGCCTTCGCCGAAAGCGATTGCTGGGGATACTTTGGTGCCGCCGACGGTATCCAGATCCCGGAGCTGCGCGCGTCGCTGGCGCTGGATGAAAATGCCCTGTACATCGGGACGCGAGGCAACGGGCTGATCCGCATGTCGCACCCGTCGTCCTTGTGCAACGACGGTGACCCGCTGCCCGTCAATGTTCAGGTCAGCTACTTTACGATGCAGCACGGTCTCCCGTCGGATGCCGTCTACGCGGTGCTGGTGGATCGCCTCGATTCGCTCTGGGTCGGCACAACCCTCGGGCTGGCCAAGTGGCGTCCGCGTTTGCAGCGTTTTGTACATATCCCGTTACCGGGAGACGCGGGACTGACCATCACCGCGCTCGCTGCCGATGTCGCCAACGGCATCTGGGTGGGGACTTCGCTCGGCGTGGTCTATCTCGCGGCCGACGCAACCGAGCAGTTTTTCACTTCCACCAATTCAGGCATTGCGGGTGAAGGCGTCCGTCGCATCACCGTCGATGAGGCGACCGGCAACGTCTGGTTTGCCACCCAGGGCGGTCTGTCATCGACCAACGGACCGCCCCCGGTTGCCGAATCTGTCCGACAAGTCATCGCGTATCCCAACCCGGTCGAGATCACAGGAGCCGATCCGGCGATCGTCCGCTTCAACGCCGATCCGAATGGCCGCGTCATGGTCTACACCATCGACGGACGCGAAGTCCACAATGGTCCGGTGAATGCCGGCTGGGATTGCCGCACCACGGACGGTTCCGATGTCGCCAGCGGAATCTATCTCTTCGTGATCAGCGGTCCCGATGGTTCGCACGGACGCGGCAAAATCGCAGTGATCAATCGGCGTTAAGCGGTCATCTCTGCCCCATGAAATGGACCTGCCACAGTGTGCGCACGTTTCCACGCGTCGATTGGCTCAAACTGCTGTCCGTTACCAAAAACCCTTCACCATACCTGCTCCCCGAATGGCCGCTGTTTTGGGAGATGATGTGGCCAGGCACCCGCGCAGAACTCTGGACTCATTGCAACGAGGTGGGCGCGATTGAATGCGCCGTTCCGGTCGTACGCCGAGGACGGTTCGGACTCCAGATGTGCCATTCGCTGCCGATGGGAACACCGTACGGCCCGATGGGAGATGACGCCGCACTATCGGGAAGCGCCTGGCTCGATTTGCACAAAGCGTTGTGCGGCCGAAGGACGGTCGAATGGTGCCGAACCGGTGGTCCGTCGCACGCCGACATCAAGGGGTGGACCGTCGATCGACTTGGACACGCAACCTGGATCATCGATGCACTCGCTGTGGACCGCGAAAGTTTGGCGACCCAATGGTCTCCAGGGCATCGTCGGAATGTCCGCGAAGGCAACGCACGGAATCTCGAGTTTCGCCCAGTCCGAAATCGATCTGACGTCAGCGAGTTGATCGATCGCTGGCAGAACGCGGCACACCGATCACGCATCGTCCTGAATCGGCGTGCCGGCCCGCGATTGTGTGACGTGTTCTCAACGACCGATGCACTGCTTTGGGAATCCGCGTGGTGGAACGGAAGACCGGTCGCCACCGCGCTGTTTCTGGTGCATGCAAACAGCGCCGTCTACGTCGACGGCGCTGTCGTCCGTGAGCAATCCCACGGCGGAGCCAATCATGCACTATTTGCCCGAATTCTCGCGTCATTAGCGCAGCGGGGCATTCACACGGTCGATCTGGGCTCCGGTCCGGGGGGGCAGTCCACGGACGGCTTGGATCAATTCAAACGCGGCTGGGGCGCGCGTTCCACTCAGCGTCGGGAGTTGCGTTGCCGCCGAAGGTGGTATGCGGCCATGCGAAAGGCGCTCGGGACAGCGTGAGCCGCAATGCGGATTCCGCTTTCCGATTGGGTGTCCCTCGCCGTTGTTTGCGCGCGTGCTCATCAACGATCGCCCGGCGAAGATTCTGATTCTCGGCGAAGCGAGCGTCACCCATGCCCAGCGATGGGCGCAGTGGTTTGCCGACCGCGCTTGGACAACGCGCTGGTTGTCGTTTGCCCCGATTTCCTCTGGTCAGCCGGCCGAGTCCCTGGGCGCGGTGACCGGACACCGCGCATGGCGAGTTCTCCGAACAGTCAGCAAAGTCCGCCGAATCATCGATCAATTCCGCCCCGATATCGTCAGCGCCCTGTTCATTCCGGACTATGGCTGGCTGGCGGCAATGGCCGGATCGCATCCTGTCAGCGTCTCCGCCTGGGGCTCCGATGTGCTGATCTCCCCGCGGAAATCCCCGCTGCACCGTTGGCGCATATCCTATGTCCTCAAACGGGCCGACCGAGTGTTCGCCGATGCCGAATTCCTGCGAGGCAAGTTGCTCGATCTGGACGCGAAGCCCGACGCCATCTCGCTGATCCCGTTGGGTGTCGATGATGAGTGGCTGGATATCGCGAAGACGCGCCCACGCGAGCCGCTCTCTCACGTAACCGTCGTGATCAACCGCCGCCACGAACCGCTGTATCGCGTCGAGACGCTCGTGCAGTCGGCATCGCTTCTCTCACCCGAAGAACAGTCGCGGTTCCGTTTCGTCCTGATCGGCGAAGGTTCGCAGTCGGAGCGCTTAAGAGAGCTGACCCATCGATTGGGAGTCGGGGCATTGTTTGAGTGCAGACCATGGTTGGCGGCCGAACAACTGCGCGAAGCGCTGTCCAAAGCCGACCTCTATGTCAGCACGTCCTCATCGGACGGAACGTCCGTGTCCCTGTTGGAAGCGATGGCAGCCGGATGCTATCCGGTCGTCACCGACATTCCCGGAAATCGCGAGTGGATTGTCGATGGCGATAATGGTCTGTTCTTTGAGGTCGGTAACGCCGACATGCTGGCCGAGCGCCTCCGTCGCGCCGCCGCGCAGCCGGATCTGCGCGAACGGGCCGCCGCGCGCAATCGCGAAATCATCACCCGGCGCGCCCGCTGGATTGACAACATGACCGCAGTCGAGAACGCCATGATCGAAACAATTCAGGCCTGTAACAGTGTCTGAGTATTCCGGCATGCCGACGCACACGCCGCCGCGCATACTGATTGCCTGCTACTACTTCCCGCCCATGGGAATGGGGGGAGTGCAACGCCCGTTGAAGTTCGCCAAATACCTGCCGGAGTTCGGTTGGGACGTCACGGTCATCGCGCCCGACGTCGGCAGTTATCACCAGTTCGATCCCACGCTGCTGGATGATCTGCCCGCGACTGTCCGCGTCGAGCGCGTCAAACCATGGACACCGGACCGGCTCCCATTCAAAGTGCGCAGACAATCGTCCGGTATCCGGGGACGAGGCGGAATTGCGCCGGTCTTGCGGCGTGCCTGGAACCAATGGACACGTTTGCCGGACGACAAAGTCTTCTACGCGCGGCAGGCGTGCCGTCTCGCGCTACGGCTACATCGTGAGAAGCCCTTCGACGTCATCCTGACCACGTCGCCGCCGCCCTCAATACACCACGTCGGTGAAAGTCTGCGTTCACACGTCATTTGGGTCGCCGACTTTCGCGATCCCTGGGCCATTCGCGCCGGAGATTGGGGCGCGACCCCGCTGCACGAGGCGATCAATCAGAAATCGATGCAACGAATCGTGCGGTCCGCCGACCGGTTGATCGCGGTCAACGACGGCATCGCCGCAACCTTGGCGCAACATGGCCCGGCCCATCCTGTCGAGATCATTCACAATGGCTACGACGAATCCGACTTCGCGGACACGTCGACGGCGAGTGCCCGCGACGCAAACTTCACGATCGTCTGCCCCGGCACATTCAGCGAGGAGTTTTCGCCTGAGCCGATCTTCGCCGCCGTCAGGGCCTGGAAAAACTCCGGGACACAGTTGACCGTTCGAATCTCACATGTGGGAGCTTCCATCGGAATCGACGCAAACGCTATGGCGGACCGCTGCGGACTTGATGCGATCTTCGATGAAGTCGGGTACCTGCCTCATAGTCAGTCGATCCGAGCCATCGTGGCCGCGGATGTGATTGCCATTCCGATCAGGGACATTCAAGGGTCCGGCGCCATCGTGCCGGGACGCATCTTCGAAGCGCTGCGGACCTTGCGCCCGATCCTGCTGATCGCGCCATTGCATGGCGCCGCCGCGCGCCTCCTGCAAGGCGTGCCCGGATGCTGGGTCGTTGCGCCCGATGACACCGGTGCTGGAGCCGCGGCGCTTCATCAGATTGCGTTGCTGACGCGCACGGCGCCGGTCCGACGCATCGCCGACATCGCCCGATTCGACCGACGCGACCAGACGCGCCGTCTCTCGGAACTGTGTGCCTTGCTCGCGGATGAGCGCCGCAGGAGTGCCGGGCCGTGAGCAACGCCATCTGCGATGTCGTGATTGTTACCCACAATTCGGAGCGCGAAATCGTGGCTTGCATCGAATCCGTGTATGCCGCGAGCGCGCAGCCGCTGAATGTCGTTGTCGTCGACAACGCATCGTCCGACCGGACGGTCGATCTCATCGCGCGGACATTCCCTCACGTGCGGTTGATCGCCAACACGACCAATCGCTTCTACGCCGCCGCCGGCAACCAGGGCGCCGAGTGCGCGGCTGGAGAGTTTTTGGTCCTGCTCAATCCCGATACTGTCCTGCCGGTCGGCGGTATCGATGCACTGTTCCGGCGCTTGAAGCACGATACCGGACTGGCAGCCGTCGCGCCGATGCTGATCGGTCCCGATGGGAAGCGGCAGTTGTCACTGCGCGAACTGCCGCGGCTGGATACTTTGTGGTACGACCTTCTGGGTTTGTCCCTTGTGTTTCACGGATCGGAAACATTCGGACGCTGGCGCATGGGCTACTTCGACGGCTGCACATCCCGGCCGGTCGAACAACCGATGGCCAGTTGCCTGATGATCAGAAGATCAGTTTGGCAGGAAGTGGGGCCATTCGATGAATCGTACCCGATGTTCTTCAACGATGTCGATTGGTGCCGTCGCCTCAAGGAGCACGGCGGGAAGATCCTCTACGACCCCGACATCACCGTCCGGCACGTCGGTGGCGCATCGATCAATCGGCGCAAGGTGAGGATGATCTGGATGGGGCATGCGGCATACCTGCGCTATCTGGATCGCTTGTACCGTCCGCGCCCGCATTGGCGGATGCTCGTCTGGATGTCCGCGCCGCTCGTCTGGCTGGCGGCCGCGGTGCGTTCGATTTGGTGGAGTGTCAAACGCGCAGGGTAGGACTACCTCAACAAGACCAGCTTTCTCACACGTGTCTCGGCCCCCTGCGCTAACCGCACAAAATAGACACCGGTGCCCAACGGACTCCCGTTATCATCGTTTCCGTCGAATGCGACTCGATGCGCACCGGCGGATTCGGTCTGATCGCACAGTGTGCGGACTTTGTGCCCCAGCACGTTGTACACAGCCAGGGATACACGATCCGATGCCGCCAGTTCGAAGGGGATGACCGTCCCTGCATTGAACGGATTGGGGTAGTTCGCCCCCAACGAAAAGCGTTCGGGCCGTATCTTGTCCCCATCGTTGACATCTGTGATGATCGATACCGGAATCGTGTCCACAACCAAGCGATGCTCGGGTTTGCTCGCGGTGATGATGATGTCGTGGTCCGACGGCATCGCCCAGTCGATGTCGACACTCCCGGAGCCGCCCGTGACCCCCGCGTTCCAAACTCCCTCGCTCCCGGCGACGGTCACCAGCGCTCCTGCAACCGGTGAGTCGCCTTCGCGGACAGTGACAGTGCCCAAACCATATCCCGGGAAAAACGACGACGGTGCTTCGACCGTGAGGGAGCGTGGCCGATCCTTCCAGACCGGCATCTCCGGATCACCATGAAGATTGTTGCCATAAATCAGATCGCGGTATCCCGGATAGGCGAGCTTGGCGAGCGTCTGGTAGACACCGACATGATTCGGCGTCTGCCCATCGGCCACATACTGATAAAACTTTTGCGACAGTTTCCACGACGATGACACCCAACCCCAGCGCGACTGCCCGATGAATGCGACCGCCCCGCCCAGCGGCGTCAACAGCAGCCGTTCGGCAACGCACTCCGCCGTCGAACCGCTCATCGGCGGGGAGTCGGTGTCGAATGCCCCCTGATCGCACGCCGCCGAGACATGAATTCCCGGACGCGGCGTCGCCGGGATCGTGTTCAGGTGCCCGTTGCCGTCACCGACTGTACCGAAAGTGAAGACATACGAAAGGGCGCTTTCGTTCAACCCGCTGGAGCGCACGACAAACCGATCATGGCTGCCGTGGACATAGTAATTGACCCAGCCGGCGCCGGCCGACAACAGCCCCGGTAAGTCCGCACCGCTGGGTGCGCTGGGGGCCGGCGCATCTCCCGACGGGTTTTCAACCATCGATGTCAGATCGTCGCTCCAGTACGATGGCCCCGCGTCGGCGACCAACTGGTGCTGCCCGCCGCCGCTCCAGTCGCGCATCTGGTCGGCGCAGATGTGCAATGACTTCGTCAGATAGGAGTCGTCGAGCGGCCCGCGCTCATACGCGATGATCTTCTGGACAATCGTGTTGGCCTCGGCAGCCGTCGAAAACAGCAGTCGGCCGACATACAACTCCGGATAGATTTGCGGGTTGTCGCCGGAGATCTCGCCGTAGATGCCGTCGCCGTCGGCATCCCAGTCGCCGTTTAACTCGACAAAGTACAGATCGCAAACTTGCAGATTGTACGGACTGCCGGGATCGGAGTCGAAGCCCGCATAGGCGTAACGAATCGGTACGACCGTCTCATCGCCGCCCAGCACCACCCACTTCAGTCCCTGGCTGTGGGCCGCGGCGATGTAATTGCGAATCTGCGCCGCCTGGTCCTCACCGCCGTACTGCGCCACGATTGCCTCAATCGTCGCTACGCCAGCCGCCAACCCGCGCCGCGCCTTCCACTCCGCCAGCGGACGCAACGTGTTTTTGAATGCGGACTTGGTAATCACGACATATTCGATTCCCAACGGCAGATCGCCCGGCCAGGTCCAGTCCGGCGGGGATGGGACACCGGGGATCCTCGACGGCGGGATGTTGGGGGCCGTCTCCAGTTGTTGACGGGCGAGTGATGCGAGCATGTCATACGGGTTCAATGTGTCGCATGGCGGGCTGATCGGGTCGGCTTCGCCTCCCTGACTGACCGTGAGCGCCGCACGTCGGATCACGATGAGTTGATTCCGGCCCGGGTTGTATCGATACGGGCACCAGGCGAGGGCGGTGACCGCGGTCTCGCCGACTGCACCGCTCGACAACACACTAACCGGCGCGTCCGGATACCAGCGGTCGATCCCATAAACCTCCGGGCTGGGTGACAGTCGTATCGGCGCTGTGGCCGTGTCTGAGGTCGGCATGTCTCCGGACCACGGCGCGAGTTGACCGTTGATCTCCAGCGTATCCGATTCGAGGATCTCAAGTCGCAGTTCGTCAGTGGCCACTGCCCCAGGCACCACAAGGGTCTTCCATGCCAAATCCGGCTCGCCCAGGGTCCCCGGAACCTCCGAGCCCGCGGTCAGCGAAAGCATGCCGCTGCCGGACTCGTGGAAGTCGGGAGTGTCGTGATGGACGAGTTCGTAGATTGGGCCGGAGGCCAGAGCCGGACGCGAAGTCCCGACCGTGGCAATTGTAATCAGCAAAACCCTGCAAAGCACCCAACCGCGGACCATCGTCCCCCTCCGCGGGCCGCATCATTAAGACAGCCCCAGAGGATGGGGGATCAAAAGCGATGCCGGGGACTTATTTCGAGGTTGTCTTGAAGAGTGATCCGTAAGATATTGCTGTTCTGTATGTTACGTCGTGTCGAGAATTAGCAATCCGAATAAGTCAAACTGGCCTACAGGCCCGCACAACCTAATGTGTTGGATTGGTCCCATATACTAACCCCAGTCTTCAACAGACAGCGAAAATCTCATCCTGACAGACGCTTAGACACAAAATACCGCTTGCGATTGATCCCTGAATTCTCCATTTAATCCCTGTCGATGGGGAGATTCCCTACCAGTCCCTGAAGCTGAGGAATCTATCATATTCCCCGTTCGGTGGCCGGGTCGCAGTCTCCGGCCTGAATTGCTGAATTATCAAAACTGAATAACCATCTGGTACTCAATCGATTGCCGTAACGACACCCAGTGGGATTCCTCGGATCATACAAGGCCGCGCTTGACTCGAAGTCGAGGCTGAGCATCCCTGCCAAGCTGCGACAGTCCTCTGATGCGTCGCTTGAGGTGGCGTATCTAATGCTGGGCCTCAACGGGTGCCTCTTTCTGGTGCCGAGGGCTGAATGGCGGCGCATCCAGTCAAAATTCGACCAGTTCAATTTCGCGCACGGCGACGCCAACTACTTCATGCGCGTTCTCATGCTCAATACGCATGAGATCTCGCCGGACACGCAGGGACGTTTCCAAATACCCACGGAATTGGCCGGGAAAGTCGGCATCGACCATGATGTCCGCCTTCTGGGCATGAACCGCCGCATCGAAATCTGGAGCGCGAATAAGCTCGACGAGTATATCGCGGGATACGGCAAGTCATACGAGGAGGTCGCCGCGCAATTACTGCTGTGACGGCCGCAGAGGGGACCGGAGCGTCCGGCAGCCGGCATCGTCCGGTGTTAGTCGACGCCGTCGTGCGCGAGTTGATCGTTGGACCGGGAGATTATCTGGATGCGACAGTCGGCGATGGAGGGCACGCCGAGGCAATGTTGACGGTGCTGAGGGGGCAGGGACGCGTCATTGGGCTGGACCGCGACGCCGCCGCGATCGCAGGGGTGCAAACGCGGCTGGCGCAGTTCGGTGACCGGTTAATTGCCGTCCACGCCGACTATCGCAATCTCGCGGATGTGATCGAAACGCTGGGCGTCCGTCAACTGACGGGCGCCCTCTTCGATCTGGGGCTCTCGACGCCGCAAATTGACGATCCGCGACGCGGTTTCGCATACCGATTCGAGGGGTCGCTGGATCTGCGTTTCGATCAAACGCACGGTGTCACCGCATCGGAGTGGATCAACCGCGCGGGCGAGCGCGAACTCACCGGAACACTCAGGGAGTACGGAGAAGAGCGTCACGCGCGGCGTCTGGCGCGCGGCATTATTGCGACGCGTCGTCGCGCGCGCGTCGAAACCACCGGGCAGCTCAACGACGTCATTCGTTCCGTCGTCGGCGCGCATGGCGCCGCTTTCGGACGGACCGCGGCGCGAGTCTATCAGGCGCTGCGCATCAAAGTCAACGATGAGCTGGCCGCGATTCCCCGGGGAATCAATGCGGCACTTGAGTATCTGCGTCCTGGCGGTCGAGCTGCAGTGATCGCGTATCACTCGCTGGAGGATCGCCTCGTCAAGCAAATATTCAGGTCCGACGTGCGCGGGCGTCCGTTGCATCGACGCGTCATTCGGCCCGACCAGGACGAAATCGCCGCCAACCCGCGCGCGAAGGCGGCGCGACTCCGGGTCTTCGAGCGCACGGGTGAGGCGGCGTTCGACGAGGGGACACGATGAAACGCAGCCGTCGCCGTCGTATTCACCTGCGCTGGTGGCTGTTGGCGTTCGGACTGGCCACGATGGCGGTTTGGCAACGCTACGCCGTCGTCAAGCTGGGCGAGGATGTCGATCATCGGCAACGTGAGATCACCGAATTGACTCGCGTGCGTGATGACCTGTTGGCCGAAACCGCCGTACTCAGCTCCCGTGAGCGCATCGAGGCCATTGCCGTCAATCGATTAGGGATGAAACCGACCACGGCGAAGCAGCGGCGTGAGATTCCGATTGATGCCGTCAACCCGCCTGCGTCGCCCAATGACGTTTCGATCACGGAGAAACTCTAAGAATTCCGCGCAGGCGCAGGGCCCAAACGGCCGCACAGACCGAGAGACAGGGATCGTCGGATGAGACAAGGGGGGAGCGGTCGCGAGTTGGCGCGCACATTCGTGCGACGGCGTCGGCTGCTGTTGATCGCCGCGGTTTGTGTTTGGGGGGGCGTTTGGGCTCGTGCCTTTCAATTGCAGGTCCTGCACCAATCCGATCTGTCATTGGCCGCCGTTGAACAAAGCGACCGACTCGTGCGCCTCGCGGCGCCGCGTGGCGACATCGTCGATTCCAAGGGCCGACACCTGGCGCTCAATGTCGCGCGCCGCTCGTACTTTGCGTATCCGGACCGCGAGACCTCGACCGCAACGCTGGCATTGAAGTTTGCCTCGGTTCGCGGGACCAACGTCCAGTCTCTCAGGAGTCAGTGGGCTCGGCGCGATGATCGTTTCACCTGGATGATTCGCCGTTGCGATGCCCAGACGGCATCACGCATCGACGGTTGGGAGTTGCCGGGCGTCCATCCGACCTGGGAGTTTGATCGCGAATATCCGTCCCAGCCGTCCGGATGTGCGGGGGCCATCGGCTTTGCCAATGCGGATTTGATCGGCGCGGCCGGTTTGGAGTTGTACTACGACGACGCTCTGCGGGGACGCGACGGCGAGGGCGTGTTCCTCTCCGACGCCGTTGGACGGCGCTTTCGTGTTGATCCGATTGCCGGTCGCAAGCCGATCAGCGGCGCCCGTCTGCATCTGACCCTCGATCTGTGGTGGCAATCGGTCCTCTCCGACGAGTTGACGCAGGCGGTCGCCAAATGGAAGGCAAGATCGGGATGCGCCCTGTTGATGGACCCCTACACCGGGGCCATCCTCGCCATGGCCGATGTCAATCCGCATGGGCCGTCCACCCGCGATTTGAAAAGCCGCCTGGTATCGGATGTATTCGAGCCGGGTTCGACATTCAAGCTGGTCACGTTTGCGGCGGCGTTGTCCGACGGCGCGGTGCACCTCGGAGAATACTTCGACGGCGGTGACGGGGTCGGGGTGTTCTCCGGGCGCCGCATACGTGACGACAAGAAGCACGGTGTGCTCTCGGCACGGGAAGCGTTTACGGTCTCTTCCAACGTCATCACGGGGCGGGTCGCCAACCAACTTGCGCCCGGCCGCCTCGACTACTGGGTCCGTCGGTTCGGATTCGGCGAGCCCACGGGGATCGATCTGCCGGGCGAATCCGGCGGTCGCATTGCCATCCAACGCCGTTCCGACTTCAACATCGCGCAGCGGGCCATCGGGCACGGCATCGCGGTCACGCCGATTCAGTTGGCCACGGCCTTCGCCGCGGTCGCCAATGGCGGCTACCGGGTGCGCCCCCATCTGGCGCGGTCAATCGAGTATCCCGACAGCGTTACGACCGACATCGGGACACACGGTACGCGCATCCTCTCGCCGGACGTGGCATCGCTGATGGCGGAGTTAATGGCCGGCGTCGTGCGCGAAGGAACCGCCAGGACGATCTACGATGACGAGTATCCGATTGCCGGAAAGACCGGCACCGCCGAGAAACCCGATCCCGTCACCGGCGGGTACGACAAAAACAAATACATGGCCTCGTTCGTCGGATTCTATCCAGCGGATAAGCCGCAAATCCTCGGTTTGGTCATTCTCGACGAGCCCGAGCCGATCCACTACGGCGGGCATACGGCGGCGCCGGTCTTGTTGAACACGATCCGCCGTGGCACCGCGCAATCGCGTCTCGATCCCGCGCAGCAAAACCTGCCGTCGAAGTCGCGTTTCAGTGAAGACTCTGCCGACTGGTCGCACCGCCTGGTGGCGTCGGTCGCGCCCTGGATCAGCCCAAAGGAAGCGTTCGCGGCGCCATCGGCCGATGAAGGAGACAATTCGTCCGAACGATCAGGCCTTCCCGGTAGTGAAACAGGGTGGAGCCGTCTGGGTCTGACGCCTGTCCGCGAAACCAACGCGGATGTTACCGAGCCCGATGTCTGGCCGGAAGTCACTGGAATGAACTTGAAAGATGCATTGAGCACACTGCGCGCGCACGGCGCACTCGCCGAGTTTTCCGGCAGCGGCGTGGTCATCGCGCAAACCCCGGATGCCGAGACGCCGATGACGGGAGACCGGACGTGCCGGTTGCAACTGCAATGACCGATACCGCCCGCGGATGTCCGCTCTCGGGGATCATGCCCGACTGCGGCGCCCCGGCAGCGGAGGTTGTCGTCCATGGCATCGCGTATGACTCCCGGCGCGTGCGGCCGGGCGATCTGTTTTTTGCCTTCAAGGGGCTGCGCGCCGACGGGGCCGATTTTGTCGCCGATGCCGTCGCCCGCGGGGCGGCGGCGGTCGTCGCCGAGCGCGACGTTCGATGCGATGTGCCGGTCGTCGTCGTCGACAACGCGCGGCGAGCGATGGCCGAGGCGTCGCATCGTTTCCACGACCATCCGGATCGCGCCATCAAGCTCATCGGCGTGATCGGCACCAACGGCAAGAGCACGGTGGCCGCCGGATTGCATCGGATTCTCATGCACGCGGGCATGCCCGCCGGTCTGATCGGCACACTGGAATGCACCTGGCCCGGTGCTTCCATCAAGGCCGAGCGCACCACTCCGGAAGCGCCCGACATCGATGCGATGCTGGCGCGCATGCGCGAGGGGAGTGTCACGCACGCCGCCATGGAGGCCTCCTCTCATGCCGTCGCGCTCGACCGCGTGTGGGGGCTGACATTCGCCGGGCTGGTGTTCACGAACCTCACCCGAGACCATCTCGACTATCACGCATCGATGGACGCCTATAAAGCGGCGAAGCGCGCGCTCTTTGAGCGGCTGAACGACTCGAACCAGTTCGCGGTCATCAACGGCGAGGATCCCGTCGCCAACGAGTTCGCCGCCGCCAGTGAACCGGCGCGCGCCATGCGCTTTTCACGAACGTGGCATGACGGCGATGTCACGATCTCGATCGATTCGCACACGCTCGACGGGACCAGCGGCCGACTCAGTTTCGGCGAGGACGAGATGATGTTTCAATCGCCGCTCTGCGGCGAATTCAACCACTCCAACATTGCAGCCATGGCCGCCGCTGCCTGGGGCGCGGGCTTGGCGCCCAATGTCATTGCGGGCGGTATTTCCAGGTTTGGCGGCGTACCCGGGCGTCTGGAGTTCATTCACTCCGGCGCGCCATTCTGGGTGTGCATCGATTTCGCACACACTCCCGATGCATTCACCTCAGTCTTATCGACATTGCGCCCGATGGTCGGCGGACGTCTCAATGTTCTCTTCGGCTGCGGCGGCGACCGCGACCGCGGCAAACGGCCCCTGATGGCGAAGGCGGTCGCCCAGTGGGCCGATCAGGTGTACCTCACCTCGGACAACCCGCGTTCGGAAGACCCCGACGCGATCATTGCCGAGGTGCGGGCCGGATTCGATCCGGATTTTTCTGTTTGGGTCCAGGCAGATCGCGCACGCGCCATTGCCCACGCGATCGACGATGCGCAGCCCGGTGATTTGGTCCTTCTGTGCGGGAAGGGCCACGAGACAACTCAGGAAATCGCCGGAACGATGCATCCGTTTTCCGATCGCCAGGTGGCGGCCGAAGCGCTCGCGGCGGCAGGGCACCCGCCGCCAAAGGCCCCATGACGGGGCGTTTTTACCGATCGGGTGTGTGGATCCAGGGGGGGATCCATCCCCGATTCGCCAACAAATCCCCGCGTGCGGGGCGCACATAGATTGTGATCAGAATGAGTGCCGAGAATGCCTGCGCCATCATGAATGGGACATTGGCCCGCGTGCAGGATGGCGCGCGCCGTTTCGCCGGTGTCTCCATCGACTCGCGGACGCTGCGGCCGCGCAACGCCTTCTTCTGCCTGCGGGGCGAACGTGTCGATGGGCACCGCTTTGCCGAGACGGCTGCGCGGAATAGCGCCGGCACCATTGTGGTTAACAGGGAGCGTCTGCCGCGTTTTCGCCGACTGCCGGTTCCCGTCATCGGCGTCGATGACACGGTCACTGCGCTCGGCGATCTGGCGGCGGAGTTTCGCAAACGCTTCCCGACGCGCTATATCGCCGTCACCGGGTCGGTCGGCAAGACCACGACCAAAGAGATGATCGCAGCGGTCCTGGCGACCAAGTGCCGAGTCTTCCGCTCGCCGGGCAACTACAACAACCTGCTGGGCATTCCCCTGGCATTGCTGGAACGGACCCCTTCGTCGGATGCCGAACCGCTGGGCGTTCTCGAGTTCGGAATGTCCTCGCACGGTGAGATCGCGCGTCTTACCGGGATGATCCAGCCCCAATGGGGTGTGGTGACCCGCATCGGCGTCGCGCATTTGTTGCAGATGAAATCGTTGCTGCAGATCGCGCGCGCCAAACGCGAGTTGTTCGATCATTCGGATCCGAGCGTCACGGCCTTTCTGAATGCCGATGACCCGTACCAGCGGCGCTGGGCGGCCCGATGGCGCCGGCCGACCGTTCGCTACGGGATCGACCACGCCGGGGATGTCACGGCCTCCGATCTGCGCTCCACCGCAAGCGGCGTGTCCTTTCGCGTCAATGCTCGTCACGACTTCGCGATTCACATGGCGGGCGAGTACAACGTTTCCAATGCGCTTGCGGCCATCGCCGTCGGCCGTTCGTTCGGCGTCAGCTTTCGCGACATCGCCGACGCGTTGCGACGAGTCCGGCCGGTCGGTGAACGCTCGCGCATCCTGCGCTGGAACGGCGCGCTGATTATCGACGATTGTTACAACGCCAACCCAACATCGATGGCGGCGGCGATTGAATCGCTCAAACATCGCACGACACGGAGTCGGCGGATTGTCGTTCTGGGAGCAATGCGCGAACTGGGACGCGGTGAGCGGCAGTGGCATCGACGTGCCGCGCAGGACACGCGCGGTCTCGATCTGGTCCTTACGGTCGGACCGGGAGGGCTGCTTTATCAATCGGGCTTGCCGTCAGAAATAGCCCACACGCATGTGGCGTCCGCCGCCGCGGCCGCACAGTGGGCGACACGTCATCTCCGGCGGGGGGATGTCGTGCTCATCAAGGGATCGCACAGCGAAGGGCTGGACGTCATCGGGCAACGATTGCGCGAACATGAAACCACGCGGGGCCGGCGCTCTTAACGGCTCGGATTGCGACTATGTTCTATCACCTGCTCTATCCGCTCAGCGATGTCGTCAGCGTCTTCAATGTCTTCCGATATATCACCTTTCGCTCCGCCTATGCCGTCGTGACCGCGCTGGTCATCTCCATCTGGCTGGGGCCGTGGATCGTCGAACAACTCCGTCGCAAGCAGGTCAAAGAGAAGATCCGCCGCGAAGGGCCGCAGTCACACTATGCCAAAGAGGGCACGCCGACCATGGGCGGGATCATCATCCTGCTGGCGATCATCGTGCCGACGCTGCTCTGGGCGGATTTGACCAACCGCTACATCCAACTGATTCTCGCCGTCACGCTCGGCACCGGACTGATCGGACTGATCGATGACTACTCCAAAGCGGTGCGCGGTCAGCCCAAGGGGTTGGTCGCGAAGAAAAAGCTGGCCGGACAGTTGATCCTCGGATTGGCGCTGGGAGTGGTGCTGTACGCCTGGCCGCCCGCACCGGAATTCACGACCGACACCGATGTCCCCTTCTTCAAGAATCTCGTGCTGCCGTTGGGCGTATTCTTCATCCCGTTTGTGCTGCTGGTTGTGGCCGCGACCTCCAATGCGGTCAATCTCAGCGATGGACTCGACGGGCTGGCGGTCGGCTTGTCGGGCATCGCCTTCCTGGCGTTCGCCGCGATCAGCTATTTGACCGGCCGCGCCGATTTCTCGAAGTACCTGGCCATCACCTATCTCCCCGGGGCGGGGGAATTGACGATCTATTGCGCCGCGACCCTGGGCGCATCACTGGGGTTTTTGTGGTTCAATGCTCACCCGGCCGAAGTCTTCATGGGCGATACCGGCGCGCTGGCATTGGGCGGCGCACTTGGGACGGTCGCGATTTTGACCAAAAAGGAAATCCTGCTGTTCATTCTCGGCGGCGTGTTTGTGGCTGAGGCGCTCTCGGTCATCATTCAGGTCGGATACTTTCGCATGACCGGCAAACGCGTCTTTCGCATGGCGCCGTTGCACCATCACTTCGAGTTGCTCGGGTGGCATGAATCGAAGGTGGTTGTCCGTTTCTGGATATTGGGAATCATCTGCGCACTGCTGACGCTGTCGACCCTGAAAATTCGATAGCCCGGACCGACACGATGCCGCGCGCGCACTTACATTTGTCGGATCAGACGATGACCCACGATCGCACCATCGACGCAAGAACGATTCGCGGCCAAGGCATCCTCGTGATCGGCATGGCGCGTTCCGGCGTCGCCTGTGCGAGGATGTTGAAGCAACGCGGCGCGGATGTCTTTGTTTCCGATGCCGCGCCCGCAGCGAAGCTGACCGCGGCGATCGGCGTCCTCGATTCACTCGGCGTCCGGCATGAAACCGGCGGGCACACGATGTCGTCGCTGGACAGCCGCGATTGGATCGTCACCAGCCCCGGCGTCCCGCCCGACAATATGCTGCTTCTTGAAGCGAAGCGTCGGGAGATACCCATCATTGCCGAATTGGAGGCGGCCTATGCGTTGTGCAATGCCCCCGTCTGCGCCGTGACCGGCTCCAACGGCAAGACCACGACCACCGCGTGGCTGGGTTCGATTGATGCCGCGGCCGGACGCGCCATTCAAGTCGGCGGCAACATCGGTCGTCCTTTTTCCGAATTCGCCGGGGAGATGACCGCCGATCAATGCGCCATTCTCGAAGTCTCGACATTTCAACTGGAACATTCTCCGACATTCAAGCCGCACGTGGCCGCCATTCTCAACATCACGCCCGACCACATCGACCGGCATGGGTCGTTCGCGGAATATGTACGACTGAAATTCCGCCTCCTCGCCAATCAGACAGCCGGCGACGTTGCCGTGTTGAACGCCGATGATCCCGTCATCGTCGCTTACGAGAGCAAAAATAAGACCGGCCGTGCCGCTCGCTGGCACTTTTCTGAGCGCCGACTGACGGGTGCGGGAGTGTGGCTCGATGGTGACTTTTTACGCTATCGTTCATACGATGACGAGGGCATGATCCCGGGATCAGATCGTTTGTGTCCACCCGGCCGACACAACCGCCTGAATGCGGCGGCCGCCGTCGCGATGGCGCTGGCTGATGGTTTGATGCCTGATGCAATCGAACCAGGGCTGACGGGATTCACCGGCGTCGAGCACCGACTGGAGTTTGTCGCCGATATCGACGGCGTCCGTTACGTCAACGACTCGAAAGCGACCAACCCTGACAGCGTCGCCAAGGCGCTGGCGTCGTTCGACCGACCGCTCATCGTGATTATGGGCGGCTTGCCCAAGGGAACGTCATTTTCGCCGCTGGCCGAGAGCATTAGAAATCGGGCGCGCGCCTGCGTCTTTACCGGCAGCGCGCGCGACATCCTGCGGACCGAATTAGGTGGCGTCGTGGAGCATCGAGTCGCCGAGCTATTCTCCGATGCATTTGAGGCGGCACATCAATTGGCGCAGCGCGGCGACGTGGTTTTGTTGTCTCCGGGATGCGCGAGCTTCGATCAGTTCGACAATTACGAGCATCGCGGACGCGTATTCAAAGAACTTGTCGGCACTCTCGCGGCGGAGCGGAAGTCATGACCGCGGCCACACGAGCCAAAGGCGGGATTGTCGAGGTGCTCTCCTCCGTGCCCCGTATGATGCGCCTGAACCGTCCCGGCTGGCCCCCGGCGGACCGCCTGATCTGGTTTGCATCGATGGCGCTGATGGCGCTGGGCACAGTGATGATACTGTCATCATCGGTCATCCTCGCCGAACGCAAGTTCGGCACACCCGGCTTCTTCTGGGGACGGCAATTGCTGTGGTGGGCGTTGGCGACCGTGACGCTGGTGACCGTTTCGCGCATCGATCACCGTCGCTGGCAGCCATTGGCGCCCGTGCTCATGCTGGGGGCATTGATCGGGCTGGTCGTCGTTCTCCTGGTTCCGCCGATCAAGGGAGTCAATCGCTGGATTCCCTTAGGGCCGTTCAATTGGCAGCCCGCCGAAGGGTTCCGTTTGGGATTCGTCGTCTATGTGGCCGCGTATCTGGCCAAGCGTGGCCCGGACGTGCGATCATTCAGAAAGCTCGTCCCGCTGCTGGTCATCCTGGCGACCTGCTCTGTCTTGCTGGTGATGGAGCCGGAGTTGTCTTCGGTTCTCGCGGTCGGCGCCACCGCCATCCTCATGCTCATCGCGGCGGGGATGCGTTGGCGGCACTTGCTGCCGGGCATTGCCGTCGCCGTTATCAGCGTGTTGACTGTGATCTATGGGTTCGACTACAAGACTCAGCGCATCACCGACTGGGAACGCGGCCTGACCGTTACCGATGGCTCCTATCAGGTCCGTCAATCCAAGATCGCACTGGGCACCGGCGGCATCATCGGCTCTGGATTGGGCAACGGCCGCGCCAAAATGCTGTACCTCCCCGAGCCGCACACTGACTTTATCGTCGCCTCGGTCGGAGAAGAGTTGGGATTCATTGGGTTCAGCGCCGTATTGGCGGCACTGGGACTGTTGATCTGGAGAAGTTGGAAAGTGGCGCTGGTCGCACCGGACCGCTTCGGCTACTTGCTGTGCATCGGGATCGGCGGCTCGCTGTTTGTCAATGCCGCTCTCAATCTCGGAGTGGCGACCGGACTGTTGCCCGCGACCGGGTTGCCGTTGCCGCTGGTCAGCTATGGCGGCTCCTCGCTGTTGATGACGGCGGCGGGATGGGGCATGGTGCTCAACGTCTCGCGGTTCGGACGGAGGAGCGGGTGGCGATAGCATGCGCATCCTGTTGGCGGCCGGGGGGACAGGCGGGCATCTGATCCCGGCAATACGCATCGCCGAGGCCTTGCAGCGATGCAGGCCGGATTGCGAAATGATGTTTATCGGATCGGACAAAGGGTTCGAAGAGCGGGTCGTGACCGCACGCGGCTACACCTATGTCGGATTGCCCGCGCGCGGTCTGTCCCGACGACGCCCGTGGCGCAACATCCCGGCCCTGTGGCGCAATTGGCAGGCACGGCAATTGTCGCAACGCATCGTCGGCAAATTCGCTCCGGACATTGCCGTCGGCTGCGGCGGCTACGCTTCGTACTTTCCCATCCGCGCCTGCGCGCGCCGCGGCGTACCCTATGTCCTGCAGGAACAAAACAGTTACCCCGGTTTGGCGACACGGTGGCTGGCGCCAGGCGCGCGCTGTGTCTTTCTCGCGTTTCCGCAATCGCGCGGATACCTGAAATCGGATGTGCATATCGAGCCCGTTGGCAACCCGGTGGATCCGCGTCTGTCGACGATGACCCGCGAGGAGGCGCGACGCGCCTGGAATCTCGACATCCACACACGCGTGATCCTGCTGACCGGCGGCTCCGGCGGCGCGCGCTCGATGAACGCCAACATTGCGATGGGCTTGTCGCGTGTTTCGCCGGCGGTTCCGACCACGTTGCTGTGGCAATCCGGCCGGCACGCGGATGAATCCGGCGGCAACGCGCACGCCGGCTGGACCGTCCGCCGGTTCACCTTCTCCGATCAGATGACCGAGGCGATGGTCGCGTCCGACCTCGTCATCGGCCGCGCCGGAGCGCTGACCGTCTCGGAAATCGCCGCGGCCGGTCGTCCCGCGATACTGGTGCCGTATCCCTATGCGACCGCCGACCACCAGATGCACAATGCGCGCGTCCTCTCGGACGCCGGTGCCGCGATCATCATCGAAGATTGTGAACTGAAGTGCGATTCACTTCTGGAACGCGCGCTCCGGCTGCTCGATGATTCGTCGCGCATGCAGTCGATGGCACAGGCGTCGCGCGCGCTCGGACAGCCGAACGCAGCCGACCGGATCGCCGATCGCATTCTGGGAATCGTGACGACACCTCCGTCGACGCGGGAGAAGACATCATGAATCTCCTTTGGTCGCGACGGATCCGGAATCTGCATTTCATCGGCATCGGCGGCGCCGGCATGTCGGGGATGGCCGAGATTCTCCGGGCCAATGGATTTATCGTGACCGGTTCCGATCTGGCGGAGTCGGAAACGACCGATCATCTCACCGCCGTCGGCATCACGCTGTTCATCGGGCACGATCCGAAACACATTCATGGCGCCGACCTGATCGTGATCTCCTCGGCCGTCACACCCGACAATCCCGAAGTTCGCGCCGCGCGCGAGGCCGGGCTGCCGGTCATCCGCCGCGCCGAGATGCTCGGTGAACTGATGCGCCTGAAATTTTCCATCGGCATCGCCGGGACACACGGCAAGACAACGACCACGTCGATGATCGGACACATTCTCACGCACGCCGGTATGGACCCGACCGTGATCGTCGGCGGACGCCTTGTCAGTCTCGATGCGAACGCGCAATTGGGCTCCAGCGACTACCTCGTGGCCGAAGCCGATGAATACGACCGTTCGTTTCTCTGCCTGCATCCGACCATCGCGATTGCCACGAATCTTGAGGAAGATCACCTGGACTGCTTCGCCGACTTGGCCGATCTGCAGGACAACTTCGTCGCCTTCTTCGGGCGCGTCCCGTTTTACGGTTCTGTCCTGACCAATGCCGCATCTCCCGCGCTGGCCGCGATTGACTTCCGCATCAACCGTCGGCATCGCACATTCGCGCTCGAATCGCCGGCCGATATCTCAGGCGATTCGCTCGAAGTCAAGCCGACGACGAGCCGTTTTGACGTCCACATGGACGGCGGACGGATGGGCACGCTGATGGTCCCACTGCCGGGACGACACAACGCCGAGAATGCCCTGGCCGCCTGCGCGGTTGCGCTCGAACTGGAGATCCCGTTTGCGACGATCGCCGAGGCCGTCCACTCGTTCCAGACCGTCGGCCGCCGCTTCGAAATCAAAGGCGCTGCGGCCGGAGTCACGGTCATCGACGATTACGCGCATCATCCGACCGAGTTGCGCGCGGCGTTGGCGGCAGCGCGTCTGTGGCTCGATGGACGCGGCCGCCTGATTGCGCTGTTTCAGCCGCATCTGTATTCGCGGACGCAGCAATTTCACCAGCAATTCGCCGAGGCGCTGCAACTGGCCGACGGTGTCATTCTCGCGCCGATCTACCCGGCCCGCGAGCAGCCGATTCCGGGGGTCACCTCGGCGCTGATCACCGACCGCATCGATTCCTCAACGCTGCCGTTGGGATGCCGTCTTGCGAATTCGCTCGATGAGCTGCCCGCACTGGTCAGCGAATGGGCCGAAAGCGGCGATGCCGTCATGACCATCGGAGCGGGATCCATCTATCGCGTTGGTCCGGTCATTCTCAAACGACTCAGCCGCATCGAGGTCAATGCGTGATGGTTGACGAATCCGGCACAGCCGCCGCTCCGATCGAGCCCGTGACCAGCGTGCCCCCACGGCGCCGACGTTGGCGGCGCGTCACGCTGCTCATCGTGGATACCGTGATCCTCACGGCCGTCGCGGTTCTCTGGCGCTATCCTGTCTGGAAGGTCCAGGCGCTGGTCTACGAGGGCACGCCGGTTTGGCGCGAGGCGACGTTGTCGCTGATCACGATCGACGCCGACTCCAACTTTGTTCGGCTGCCGTTGGCCGACATGCGCGAAGCGCTCTCACGCCATTTCGGTGACCTGGCGACCGTGGGCCTGCGCCTGCAATTGCCGGGCACATTGGCGATCCGCGTGACCCCGACACAGGCCGCGCTCTGGCTGGATGCCGCGACCGGCATATCGCCGTCGGGCCAGGTCTTGATCTCACCGGTCGGCGAATCCGCCGAGGCGCCCGTGTGGACCGGTCCCATGGCACGGCGTGGTTCGGGGTTGCGTTCGCGCGCGCGCGTCGCGGCGGCGGTCTGGAATGAGCTGATGGAAACCGAACAACGCTACTCACGCATTGCGTCGGAGTGGCGCTTCACCGAGGAAACCGGCTGGGAAATCATCGCCGCCGACGGTTCCTCGCGAATCATTCTGGGACGAACAGCAATCCGCCCGCGCGCCCGCGCAGCGGCCGGACTGTTGTCGAGAGAAACCGATGCGTTGCCGTATCCCTGCGAGATTGATACCCGCTTCAGCGGGCAGTTGGTCGTTCGCGCATTGGAGGTCCGGCAGGAGTGTATTTCGCAATTGACGGACGGTTCGTAAGGGGGCACCTTTCATTGCGTCAGAGGGGGGCATGACCACTGACAAGCGTACTGTAACCGGTCTGGACATCGGCACATCGACCGTCACCGCGGTCATGGCCGAGGTGTCGTCAGACGGCGACTTCAAAGTCATCGGCGTCGGACGCGCCCCGTCGCAGGGGCTGCGGCGCGGAGTGATCGTGCATCTGGAACGCACGACCACCGCGGTCGCGCGCGCACTGGCCGATGCGGAGATGATGGCGGGTGAAAAGGCCGATGGCGTCCATGTCAACATCAACGGCGATCACATCCGCGGCGTGAATTCGCGCGGCGTGATCGCAGTCGCGCATCGCGGCGGCGCGATCGGCGATGAAGACGTCGAGCGGGTCCTGCAGGCGGCCCGCGCGGTCCCTGTCCCGCCCGACCGCGATGTCCTGCATGTGTTGCCGCAGGAATTTTTGGTCGACGGACACGGCGGCATCAAAGACCCGACCGGAATGGTCGGCGCCCGGCTCGAAGTCGCCGTGCACATTATCACGGCTTCGACGCTCTCGATCGGCAACGTGCGTCATTGCATCGCCGAGGCGGGATATGAACTCGACAGTCTGACGCTGTCGCCTTTGGCAGTCTCCGATATCGCCCTCTCCGAGCGCGAGCGCGAGATGGGCGTCGCGCTCGTCGACATCGGTGCGGGACTGACGAGCGTGGTGGTCATTGTCGATGATGCCGTTCGGCACACCGGCGCGCTGGCACTGGGCGGGCGCAATGTCACCAATGATCTCGCCATCGGCCTGCGCACGCCGTTGGATGCCGCCGAGACGATCAAGACGACATCCGGCGTCGCCTGCGGCGAGTGTGTGACAACCGACGTGCCGATCGATGTGCCCAGCGTCGGCGATCAACCGACACGCAGCGTCTCGCCGCGCGTGGTGGCCGCGATCATCGGCCCGCGCCTGGAGGAGATTCTCCAGTTGGCCAAAGCCGAGATTCGACGCGCACCCGGCGGCGATCTGCTGACCGCGGGCATCGTGCTCTCCGGCGGCGGCGCCGCGCTTCCGGGCGCCGGGGTGTTGGCCGAACGGGTTTTCGATCTGCCGGTACGGGTCGCACGCCCCCCGGATTGGGCGGCGGGGATGGGTCTCACCGGCTCACCGCGTGATCTGGGAGCGGTCGGACTGGTGGTCCGGGCCGGGGGTCTGGACCTGGCCGGACCGCGCGGCGGCGGCCTGATGCACCGGATGGCATCGCGCCTGGCGCATGCACTATCGCAATTGATATGATGGATATGTATGTGCATAGTTTGTCTTGTTAATATCTTGATGAATCAGTGATACACTCAGTGAGGGGGCGTCATGACGTTTGAATTCGCGATGGACGAGCAGTCGTCGGCCAAACTCAAGGTCGTGGGGGTCGGCGGCGCGGGCGGCAATGCCATCAATCGGATGATCTCGGCCGGACTCACCGGCGTCGAGTTCATGGCCATCAACACCGATGCGCAGGATCTGGAAAAATCCAAAGCCAGTTGCCGCATTCAGGTCGGCGACAAAGTCACCAGGGGCCTGGGCGCCGGCGCCGATCCGCAGATGGGACGCCGCGCCATTGAAGAAGATCGTGACCTCGTCGCCGCCGCCGTGGCCGGCGCCGACATGGTCTTCGTCACCGCCGGCATGGGCGGCGGCACCGGCACCGGCGCCGCGCCGGTCGTCGCGGAACTCGCCCGCCAGCACGGTGCCCTGACCGTCGCCATCGTCACCAAACCGTTCGATTTCGAAGGCAAACGCCGCCTCGAACGCGCCGAGCAGGGCATCGCCGAATTGAAAGAGAAAGTGGACACGTTGATCTGCATTCCCAACCAGCGGCTGCTCACCGTCGTGGAGAAAACCACGCGCCTGACGGACGCCTTCTATGTTTGCGATGAAACCCTCCACCAGGCCACCAAGGGAATCGCCGATCTGATCACGATCCCCGGCCTGATCAATTGCGACTTCGCCGACGTGCGCACGGTCATGAAGGGCATGGGCGACGCGCTCATGGGCACGGGTTGCGCCGCAGGCGACGACAAAGCTTCGATCGCCGCCCGCGCGGCCATCCAGTCGCCGTTGCTGGAGGATGTGTCGATTGCCGGCGCCCGCGCGGTCCTGGTCAATATCACCGGCGGACCGGACCTGACGCTCTTTGACGTCAACGAGGCATCATCGGTCATCACCGATACCGCCGGAAGCGAGGCGAATATCATCTTCGGCGCGGTCGTCGATCCCAACTTCGGCGATCAGATCTCCGTGACCGTGATCGCCACCGGCTTCGGCCGCAGCGACATGATCATCGCTCCGGCGATGCGCGGCCAGCGTGGACTGTCGCGCGGACGGCGCGGTGAGGATTCGCTCGAACTCTTCGGCGTCGAGCGCGGCGTCAGCAATCGCATCGCCGGGCTGACCGTGGGCGCAGCCGACGTCCTTGAACAGCCGGGCGACGGCGACGCCGACGAGGAAAACCTCGATGTGCCGGCTTTCGTCCGCCGACACATGGAACGCAACGAAGTCGGGCAGCACTCCGACAACCGCTGATCGGCCACTCCTGGGATCGCACACGGGGCAAAGCGACCGCTTTGCCCCGTTTTTCGTGAGTCTCCTTCCGGACAGAGAACTGATAGCCCGGAGCATTTCGGTGTCTCTATCTTCCCCGACGTTGCCGATGAACTCCACCAGCGCGAAAATCTCAGGTCCGCAAACGGCCTTGTGGGAACGGCCGGTCCGATTTCTCAAAGGGATCGGTCCGCAGCGTGCCGAGGCACTGGCGGCGCTCGGCATTCACACCGTTGCCGATTTGCTCTTAAACCTCCCCCGTCGCTATCTGGACCGCTCCCTGATCGCCCCGATCGCCAAAGTGGTGGAAGGACAGACGGTCACGGTCGTCGGTGAGATCATCTCGGCGGGCTTCCTGTACGGCCGCAAGAAGCGGTTCGAAGCGGTCCTCGACGACGGCACCGGCCGCATCCCGTTGGTGTGGTTCTCCGGACATCGCTACCTGAAAGACACGTTCAAAAAGGGAGTGCGGCTGACGGCGTCGGGGACGGTCGTCGTCTACCGTGAGCCGCAACTGGTGCACCCCGAGTGCGAATTCTTAGGCGACGAGGACGCCGACGATTTGACGCACACGGGCCGTGTCGTCCCGATTTACCCCTCGGGGGATGCCTGGCGTCGGGCCGGGCTGGCCTCCCGCGCGCTCCGTCGTGTGCTGAAGCCGATCATTGACGACGAAGTGCCGTCACTGCCCGACCACTTCGATCCCGTGTTACTGGAGGCCCTGGGTTTTCCCACGCTCAACGAGGCGATCACGCAGGTTCACTTTCCCGAGTCGCTCGTGCTGGCCTCACGCGCGCGCAAACGGCTCGCCTTCGACGAGTTGTTCTTTTTTGAGTGGTCGATGGCGCAACACCGATTACGGATCGATGAACAACGCGACGGGCGCCCGTGCCGCTCCGAAGGCACGCTGGCCGCTCGGATCGTCGAATCACTCCCCTGGCCC
Source organism: Candidatus Zixiibacteriota bacterium (assembly GCA_036397555.1). NCBI lineage: Bacteria > Pseudomonadati > Candidatus Zixiibacteriota > Candidatus Zixiibacteriota bacterium. The sequence goes on from DASWIS010000031.1 coordinate 218,988, forward strand.
TTGACCGCGGCGCAGGAGCGGGTCGGCTCTGAGATCCTTCGGGATATGCGCGACACGCGCGCCATGCGGCGACTTCTGCAGGGTGACGTCGGAGCCGGCAAGACCATCGTTGCCGCACTGGCCATGGCTCACTGGATCGAAGACGGCGCACAGGCCGCGCTCCTTGTGCCGACGGAAATTCTCGCCGAGCAGCACCATCACACGCTCGCGCGATTGTTCGGGCCGTTGGGCATTGTGCCGGTGCTGTTGACTGGGTCGCTGGGCGCCACCGCGCGACGAGATGCCCATGAAGCGATCGCCTCGGGGACGGCGCGGCTGATCGTCGGCACGCACGCCTTATTGACCGCCAGTGTCGCATTCAGCGATCTGGGTATGATCGTGATCGACGAGCAGCATCGCTTCGGGGTTGCGCAGCGCCAAACCTTGGTCTCCAAGGGACATCGGCCCGACCTGCTGGTCATGACCGCGACACCGATCCCGCGCACACTGGCCATGACCTACTACGGTGACCTTGATGTTTCGATTCTCAACGAGTTGCCGCCGCGCAAGGGGACGACCCAAACGGTCTGGCGGTCCGAGGAAGCGCGCGAGAAAATCTACGAGTTCATTGCTCAAACGACGGCCGATCAGAATGTCGTCTATATCGTCTATCCATTGGTCGAAGAGTCCGAAAAGCTCGATTTGAAGGCGGCGGTCGCCGGTTTCGAACATCTCCGGGAGCGATTTGCCGATCGCCGCGTCGGCCTCATCCATGGCCGGACGCCGGTCGTCGAGCGCTCCGAGACGATGCGCCGATTCTACCGTGGCGCCATCGACATCCTCGTGGCGACGACCGTGATCGAAGTCGGAGTGGATGCCCCCGATGCCCGGTTGATGGTCATCGAAAACGCCGACCGATTCGGTCTGTCACAATTGCACCAACTGCGTGGGCGGATCGGTCGCGGGCCGGGGCGCTCGATTTGCGTGCTCATGCTGGGCCGTGATCCGACCCCGATCGCGAAGGAGCGCCTCGAAGTCATGTGCGCCACCGCCGACGGATTCCAAATCGCCGAAGCCGATCTGCGCTTGCGGGGACCGGGCGAGATTCTCGGAACGCGGCAACACGGACTGCCGGCATTCCGCATCGCCGATCTGGAAGGCGACGCGGAGCTGGTCGATCCCGCCCGACGCCTCGCATTCGAAATCGTCTCGGGCCGACGACCGGTCGCACCGCCCGTCCGGGCACGGCTCGAATCCGAGTGGCGACGACGCACACAGAATCAGTCCGGCTTCGTCGAAGCCGGATAACGAGGAGGATGCTGAGTTGAGGATTGCCACGCAAAGTTGGGCACGGCAATAGCTTGCGAACAGTTCATCAACGCCATCTTGACGTCGTTCTCGCGTACAATGATATTGTGGTGGTGACGGCATGGATCTCCATTACCTTTCATTGCCCAAATGGAAACCGGACCACGATTCGATTCCAAGGGCCGATGTTACCTCAACTGTCTTAAACGCGACGGTAAAAAGACTCGGGTAGTTCTAACAAAGACTAATTGGGAGTCGCATTTGCGTGCGAATCCCGGTCGGGCGTGGTATCGTTTCAATTTTGACAGCATCAAGAGAGCGCTACGTGCACCCGATGAAAGACGTGAGAGTACTTTGGATGATGCATGTATGATGCACTACGCAAGAGTCGATAGAGTATGGGTCAATGAAACCGCGACAATTGCAAAGCGGGGATGGTTCTGGTGCGTTGTGACACATGACGAGAAAATTGTGAAAACGATCTACTTTACGCCAAAGATCAAACGGGGCAAGAAGATATGAAGCTCCCAGAGCCGGAATTCCGTTACCTCGAAGAATCGGACATCATGTTCATCGGTCTTGGCAGCGATGAGCCGTCGTATTCCGAGGAAGTGGACGAGATTGTGCTTGTCGAACGCGGGCTATTCACGAATGATCTGACTGGCTTTCGTTTGCTTGGTTATAAGCAGCACGATGTCAACGTCGCCGTCGGCCGTATCACACGAATCATCGAGAGAGAACCTTCAGAAATAGACTCTCGAATCGCATCCAAGAAGAAGGCACTCTCCTGGATGGAAGGATCAATAGTCGAGTATCTGCGTACAAGTGCGATTTAGGTCCGACCCGCAGGTCAGCTTCGCAACTTCAGTTCTCGGTTCATCAGGCCTCATATTGGCCGCCCTCTTTCGGATCGGCATCCCACGGAATGCGCGATCAGTCTTGACAACCCGGCGTGGGTATAACACTCTCGCGCGGGTAGAACAGGACCGATGGATCAGACGCCGACACTCGACGTACACCTGATGGGGTTGATCATCTCGTTGCAAACGGCCGCCATCATGCAGATGGGCAAGACGATCCATCCGGCGACCGGCAAGATCGAACGGGACTTGGACTCGGCACGTCACTCCATCGATCTGCTCGAGATGCTGCGACGCAAGACACAGGGGAACCTGGCCCCCGAAGAGAGTCAGCTCCTCGATCATGTTCTCTATGAATTGCGGATGAACTTTGTCGAAGAAATGAACAAACCGATTGAAACAGCGCCATCCGTGGCCGAAGCAGACTCACCGCCGACGGACGCGTCACCGCAGAGCGATACGCCGATATGAAGCCGCTTCATTCACTGACGGCCCCAGCCGTGACCCAACGCGCCGACACGGGCGGCGGCTGGCCCGCATGGAGTGCGCCGCTGCGGGAATCTCTGCGATACAATCAGCCGCTGGCGCCGTTTACCACGCTGAAGATCGGCGGACCGGCCGAATGGTACTATCCTGCGCGCACGATCGCCGAGTTTGTGATGGCGCTGAATACGGCCCGCGACGCACAAGTGCCGACGACGCTTCTGGGAGATGGTTCCAATGTCCTGATTTCCGACGATGGCATCCGTGGGCTTGTCATTCACAATCGCTGTTTCGCGATCGCGCGTGATGGAGACGCCATCTATTCGGAAGCGGGGGCCCTGCTGGCCGCGCTGGTTGAGCGATCCCGCACCGAAGCGTTGACCGGACTGGAATTCGCCGCCGGAATCTATGGCTCGGTCGGCGGCGCGGTATTCGGCAACGCCGGCGCCTACGGTAAATCGATGCAGGATGTTCTCGTGTCGGTCGAAGTGCTCACGCGCGAGGGGGCACGCCGGACCGTCCCGACCGGCCAAATGGGATTCGCCTACCGTAGCTCTGCCTGCGCCGCCAATGGGTGGACCGTGCTGTCGTGCCGCGTCGCTCTGCGGCCGGGCGATGGCAACGCGATTACCTCGGAAGTCAATCGCATCATCTCGATTCGCGCGACGAAGCTCCCGGCCGATCTGCCATCGGCGGGCTCATACTTCAAAAACATAGAAGAATCGACCGCCGAATACGGGAAAATCCCCGCCGGGAAACTGCTGGAACAGGTCGACGCCAAATCCCTGCGGGTCGGAAATGCAGGAGTCTACGAGCGACACGCCAACGTCATCGTCAATCTCGGCGGCGCGACGGCCTCTGACATCCTGGCGCTGGCCGCCGAGATGAAACGCCGCGTCAAGGAGCGATTCGGAATCGAATTGCAAAGTGAGGTGCGCTTTCTGGGTGAGCCCCCAACCACCTGAGAAACCCTCAACGGTACGGATCGGGAACCCGGTCGGTATCCTGTTTGTACACAAGGCAATAAGGCCCTACAGCCCCATTGCGGGCAGTGGCGGCCTTAAAGTATATTCTCCCCGGGGGAGGGCAGGTCATTTGCTATCTGTAGCTTGCGCCGAACTTAACAAAGGAGCGCCTATCGAACAGCTCGATTGATTGGTGATAACCTGTAACTACGGAGTGCGCTTTTTGCACGCCGGTCGGGACAACCACAGATTGCAGCGCGCGACGATGACGTCGGTGTATGCTACACTGACGGTCATCGCCTTGTTTTTGGTCACCGCGCCGGCCCACTCCGCCCCCGGCGTGTCGATCCCACCGGAAGATCAGCCGCGGTATCGCTACACATTTTCACCTCCCGTCAAAGATACTCTGACGCCGTTTACGCCGACGTTCTTCGGCGGCCCGACGCCGCCCCCCTCTCGCGTCGATCTGGAACCATGGGCGCTCAATCTGGACGCCCGGCTCGTGGCGCGGGTCGATTCGCTCGACTACGAAACCTACATGGCGTTTCGCGATCATCAGCGTGTCACCGAAAACTGGAATGGCCAGGTCCGGGCGTTGTTGCGCCAGAGCGAGTCGGAACGCCGCGGGGAACTCAGGATGACGCTCGCGCTGCCCTCGGCGGTCGAAAGCATCGTCGGTGAGGGCGGCGCCGGGCTGAAGGTCTCCGGTTATCGCAAAATCCTCTTCACTGGACGGTCGCAATGGACCGACCAGGCCAGCACTTCGACCGTCAAGCAAAGCAAGTTTCCCTCGTTGTCGATGGAGCAGATCTCGCGCTTTACCGTCGAGGGGAACATCGGCTCGAAGATCTCGGTGAAAGTCGATCAGGACTCCAAACGCACGGCCGACCTCGACAACCGCATCATCATCCGCTACAAGGGCGACGAGGACGACATCCTGCAGTCGGTCGACCTGGGCAATACGACGCTCTCGCTCTCGGATGCCAAGTTCGTCGGCTACAGCGAGCGCATCCAGGGGCTCTTCGGCATCGGCGCCGGCGCGAAGCTGGGACCGATCGACATGAAGTTGATCGCCTCGCAGGAAAAGGGAAATACGTCCACCGCGCGTGTCACGGCGGGAGCCAGCGAGCAAAACATCATCATCCGCGACTACAACTACGAACGCTACCGCATGTTCGATCTGGGCGTCATCGGCGGCGAGAAAATCCTGCTGCCCGGCGATACCATCGTCGATTTCATTCTCTACCAGGGCGTCTCGAACACCGACATCGAGGCGTCGCGCGTCCGGCTGTACGATAATCTGCAGGACTCGTCGCTGGGCGCCACGCCCGTCGACACGCGCGCCCGCGATATCGTCATCTCCGAGTATCTCATCGACTACGCACAGCACTATATCTACTTCCCCCGGCGCGTCCAGAGCATCGAAAACACGACCCTCGCATACTACCTGAGCTATGTCCGCAACGGCGAGGTCTTCACGATCGGACAGCTCAGCCAAAACACCAACTTCGTGCCGCACCGTCTCCAGTATCTCAAGAAGATCAACCCCAAGCCCGACGACGGCTTCTGGGAGGCGGAACGCAAAAACGTGTATGATCTCCGCATCCGGAACATCCAGTACGAAGACCTCGACTTTGACATCCACAGAGGCGGGCTGGGCGACGAGGAGAACCCCTCCAACCTCAATCACCAGGGCGGCCAGCAGTACATCAAGCTGCTGGGTCTGGACGTGGTCAACTCATCCGGCAGCGGCGTCCCCGACGGAAAAATCGACGACAATCCCGCGATTCTCGATATGATCGCGGGACTGGTCATCTTTCCCGATCCGTTCCCGTTCGCCAGCGACGTGCTGGACGAGACGGCGCCCGGCATCTACAATCAGGCGCTCTCCAAGGATCGACAGGACTCCTCGAAGTACTACATCAGGATTACGACGCGTCAGCGTTCCAGCCAGGTACGGCTGGGAACGGTCAACATCCTGCCCGGCTCGGAAGTCGTCACCTACAACAACGTCCGTCTCAATCGCGGCTCCGATTACGACGTCGACTATGAACTGGGCACGATTACGTTTCGTCGCGATGATGTCCTGGACCCGGACGCCAACATCACCATCGATTACGAATACGCGCCGTTCCTGACCGTCGAGCGACGCGCCCTGTTTGGGGCGTCCGCCACATTCGACGGCGGACGAAACTTCCGTACGGGCGCGACCTTCCTGTACAAAGGCACGAAGGCGACCGACCGGCCGGCGCAATTGGGACAAGAGCCGTTTCGCGACATCGTCGGCGAGGTCTTCCTCAATTGGCGGGCGGAGCCGAAGTTTCTCACGAGCTTTGCCAATGCGCTTCCGATGATCCAGACGGAGGCCAACTCCTATCTCGACATTCAAACCGCCGCGGCCCGCTCATTTCCCAATCCGAACACACGCGGCGAAGTCTTCGTCGACGACTTCGAAGGGGCCAAGCGTGCGTACAGTCTGGGTGTGCTGCGCGAGTCCTGGACGATTGCGTCGCCGCCCCTGGCGTCCCCCGGCGGCGATGACTATCGCCGAAACCGCGTGCACGATCACGGTATCGATTCGTTGGGGCAACGGCTGTTCAAGGGCCTGAATGATCCGGGGTTCAGTTGGTTTAACCCCTACACACAATTCGATGACACCGACATCTATGAGCGCGACCCGAACCGCCAGCACGGAACCGACCGACGCACACACGTGCTCGTCCTGGAGTCGCGCCCGTACGACTCACCCACGCGCGACGAGAAGTCCGATGATCCAAAGACCGCGTGGGCCGGCATCATGCGCGGGCTCCCGGCGGGCGTTTGGAATCAGTCGCGCGCCGAATTCATCGAACTGCGCATGGCGGTCGCGTCGCGCGGGAGCGACCCCGGTACGCTGCACCTGGACTTGGGGCGGATCACCGAGGATGTCAACCTCAACGGTGAGTTCGATACCGAAGACCACCTCGACTCGGTGACCCAATCGCGCAATCGCATCCTCGAGGACGGCGAAGACATCGGGCTGGACGCGCTGACCGACCAACAGGAAGTGCGCTGGTGGGATGGCGCCCGGTATCATCGGGATACGTTGCCCGATCCGGCGGGAGATAACTGGCCCGCTGAGGTCGACGACTCCCGGACACGCAGCGAGCATCCACGCGTCAACGGCACCGACGGAAACTACCTTGATCCCGTCGTCGGGCAGCGTCCCAACACCGAGGATATCGGCGGCGAGTCCGAAAGCGATTGGAACAATGCCTACTACCAATTCACGGTCGATCTGGACGTCAACGCCGCCGATCCCAGCCGCATCCAGAATTCGGCATTCACGACGAACGACGATCCGACACGGTTTGCCCCGACGCTGACGTGGTACACCTACCGTATCCCGCTGTGGGACGCCCGTCGCTACGAGGCCTATGCCGATGCCGGGCAAAACCCCGACTCCAACGACATCCAGTTTGCGCGGCTGTGGATCGAGGGCGTCGATACGACCACGCGCGTCTACATCGCCGCGATCGACATCATCGAACGGACCTGGGATGCGCGGCTGAAGGTCGTCGATTCGGTCGTCAGCGTCGATGCGGCCTTCGAGCTGGGCGTCGTCAACACCGAGGAGAACTCGTCGGGCGACACCGGATATGTCTCGCCGCCGGGCGTCAGCGGTTATCGCGATCCCCGCAGCGGATTTCGTGAGAAGGAGCAGTCGCTCCTTTTGGCCTATGACAACTTCCGATCCAACGATTCCGGCACGGCCGCTATCGTCGTGGCCAAAGAAGACTACACCGGATACCGCTACCTCGAAATGTGGGCCAACCATCATTCGCAGACTGATGCGCGAACAGGGTACTACCTGCGCTTCGGACAAAGCACGACCGACTATTACGAGTACGCCGACACGCTGACCTACGACTCCGACCCGATTCAAAATTGGCGGAACAACGCCATGAAAATCGACTTCGACAAACTCACGGCGCTGAAGGACACCAAGAATCGAACGGTCGGAATGTCCGGGTATTTGTTTGATCCGGAAACCAAGCTCGGTGTCAAAGGCAATCCCTCGCTGTCGAACATTACCTACCGCCAACTGGGGGTGGTGCGGTTCGACGACTCGACTCTGAGCCCGCATTCCGGGGAAATCTGGTTTGACGATCTCCGTCTGACCGAGGTGCGCCGGGACGCGGGACTGGCGGCCACGGGCCGTATGACCATGCAGTTGGCCGATCTGGGCGGCTTTACGGCCGTTGTGGAGGGACGGAACTATGCATTCCGTGGGCTGACCCAGGGGCGCACATCCAGCGTGGTCGCCGGAGCATCGCAACTGAAGACATCCCTCAACGGCAACCTGTCTGTCGACCGGTTTCTGCCTCCCGTGTTGGGGGTCTCGCTCCCCGTGACCGCGAGCTACTCGAAATCCACCAGCGAGCCGCGGCTGCTGACCGGGTCGGATATCGTCCTGACCCCCGAGCGGCGGACGCAGGAAACATCGACATCGATCAGTCGTGGCTTCTCGACACGCCTGAGCATTCGACCCCGGACCGACAACTGGATCATCAATTCGACCCTCGGTTCGATCGGAACACGGTTCGCGACGAACCGTTCACAGACCTGGTCACCGACCGTGCCGTTCAGCGAAAGCGACCGATACGACGCCGGGGCCGACTATCGGCTGAAAATCGCCAATCGCCTGACATTCCCGGCGCTCTATTGGACGCGCCTGCTTTTTCTGCCGCGACGGATCTGGGGTACGCCGTTTTCGCTCTTGCCACAGGGCTTCGACGCACAGGGGACGGTCCGACGCGATCGCTCGATGAGCATCAACAGCCAGGGCGAACTCACGCAGTCGTATCGACGTGATTTTCAGGGCACCGCGAGCACGACCCTCCAGCCGATTTCACCGGTGCAAATCTCGTACGCGATGACCACCAACCGTGATCTGGCCGATCCCGAGCGGCTGAACCTTTCACTGAACCCGCGCAATTTCCGACTGGGCACCGAGACGAATTTCACTCAACGCCTGTCTTCAAGCTATCGGCCGTCCCTGTTTTCGTTCCTGTCGCCGTCTCTGACCTACAACGCCAACTTCCGTGACGACATCGACAAGCAGTACGGTGACCACGATGTCAGTCTGGATCGAAACTGGGTCGTCTCCAGCAACTTCGACGTCGATAGGTTCTGGACAGCGCTGATGATTGGGAGTCAGGCGCGCACTCCCGCGCGGCCGCGACGGGGACCGACGCCGGCGCGCCCGACGCCCGGCACACCGCAGCAGACAGACACCAGCGGCACCGCCGTCGAACAGCCCAAACCGAAAGGTCCCGGCCTGGGAGTGGGCTCTCTCTGGAATGGCTTGATCAAAGGGTTCCGGTTTGTCACATCGCCGATCAAGCCGCTGAACGTCAGCTATTCGGAGTCGGATGGCGCCAATCAACAAAACCTGCTGGAACGACCCGATCGGCTCTACCAATTCGGGCTCAGCGACATCGACCAGTTATTCGCGCGGGCAAACCTGTCGAATCAATCGCTGGCACAGCAGGACCGGCGAACGCACCGCAACAGCGTGACCGTCAAGAACACCATCAATTTCCTGGGGATTCTCGACTTCGGGTCGTCGTATAGCAAGGCCAAATCCACGACACGCCAGGGCGGAAGCTCTCCCACCTTTACGGATTCGGAGACATTTCCGTCGTTGACGACCTCGTTGTCGCGGCTGGAGCGGTTCAAGCCCATCGGATGGGTTTTCCGCACGGCGTCGGCGCGCTTCGGGTACAGCCAGACCAATGATGAAACACGCAACTCGCTGACCACCAGCCGGCAGAAGGGCGAGACCTACTCGCCGCTGTTTGCGATTCAGGGCACGACACCGCAGCAAATCCAGTTGAACTTCAGTCTCGACCGTTCCTCGACGATCACCGACAACTCCACCTCGGGACAGACCAAACGCGCCAGTCGGCAGGTGCGGGTCACGGCGAACTACGCGTTTTCATCGCCGAATGGAATCCCGCTGCCCTTCCTGCGCAGCATCCGTCTGAAATCGCGCATGTCACTGGCGGTGACCGTGACCCACAAAGTCGACGAGTCGTTCACCGATCCCGGCGGCCAGTCGCAATTCGCACTCACTCAACGGACCGCCGATATGACCGTTTCCACGCGCGCGAATTACTCGTTCTCGTCCCGCGTCACTGGCGGCCTGAGCGCCGACTGGACCGATCGCGACACCGAGGGCACCAGCGGCAACCGCAAGACCCACATCCGTGCTCTGAGCATCTGGGCCGAATTCAGTTTTTAGTCACACGCATTCGCTGTAATTTGGTTCGCATGAATCTCGTGCGACGGGCCGTACCGACTGCCTGCGTGCCGGTCGTGGCGGCGTGGCTGTCCTGTGGGACCGTGCCTCCGGAGTTCAATGCCGACCGCGCCTTTGCCGATCTGGAACGCCAGGTTGCCTTCGGCCCGCGCATTCCGGGGACCCCCGCGCACGACTCATGCGCCAACTGGCTGATCGAGACGATGCGTGGATTGGCCGACACCGTCGAAGTACAGGGTTTTGACGGCTGGCTGCCTCAGGTCGATTCCGCCATTCCGATGCGCAACATCATTGCACGTTTCCACCGGGCTGCCAACCGACGCGTCCTGCTGGGAGCGCACTGGGACACGCGCCCGTACGCCGATCAAGATTCCGATCCCGCAAACCATCGGTCACGATTCGACGGCGCCAACGACGGCGGCAGCGGCGTCGCCGTCCTGATTGAACTGGCGCGTGCGCTGGCGGCGGCGGTGCCCCCGGTGGGCGTCGATCTCGCGTTCTTCGATGGGGAGGATGTGGGCGAATACGGTCGTACGCCCGGCCTGTGGTGCCAGGGGTCACAACACTTCGCCGACGCGCTCGATCCGCCGAATGGCCGTTACCGCGACATCTATCGCTGGGCGGTCATCGTTGACATGGTCGGCGGGAAGGACCTGCGTCTGGTGAAGGAAGGCATCTCCGCTCGCATTGCGCCCGACTTGACCGAGCGCGTGTGGGAGATCGCAGCCGATTTGGGAATCGAAGTGTTTGTCGATGCGCTGGGCGAAGACATCTATGACGATCACATCCCGCTTTTGAGGAAGGGAATCCAGGCCATCGATCTCATCGACATGAACTACGAATACTGGCATACGATCCATGACACGCCCGAACAATGCGCTCCGGCGTCGCTGGCGGCGGTCGGACGCGTCGTTTTGCAGTTGGTGTACTCGGAATGACCGATGACCGCGACCATACCGGGGCCGAATCCGAGGGGGTGGCCGCTGTTAAGGACGGGAGCGTCGATCCGCGTCACGCCGGGGCCTACGGATTCTCCCGTTTCGAGATTCGACTGATCCTGCTTCTGGCGGCTGCGGTCCTGATCGTCGGCACGGCCGGCTGGCTGCGACGCGACAGCGGTTCTGTCCCGGCGTGGATGATCGAAACCGTTGTCGCCGAACCGTCCGTCGACTCGAAGGACCGTCTGTCCGCCGAATCGGAATCCTGGATATCAAGTATCTCCGATTCATCGGCGCTCGACTTGAATACCGCCGACGAATCGATGTTGCGTCGACTCCCCGGCATCGGTCCGGAGTTGGCCCGTCGCATCGTCGTCGATCGCGAAAAGAATGGTCTGTTTCGATCGGTCTCCGACTTGCAGCGCGTCTCGGGGATCGGTCCCAGGAAAGTCGCCGCCATCATCGGTTTGGTTCGTGTCGCGCTCCCGGACAGCAGCCGGGGAGAGGATGCCCGATGAGAATCATCGCCGGCGAATTGGGTGGACGCCGCCTGCGCCCGGTCAAGTCGACCGCGGTGCGATCGACCGCCGACCGAGTCAAAGAGTCGCTCTTCAACATCATCGCCGCGGAATTGCCGCACGCGTACGTGCTCGATCTGTTCTGCGGCAGCGGCGCTTTGGGATTGGAGTCGTTGTCGCGTGGCGCGGACCGGGCGGTTTTCGTCGATCAGGGACGCTCCGCCCTGCGCTGCACGCACGACAACATCGCGCAATTGGGCGCAGAGCTGTCAAGCGAGGTGCTGGCAGTGGATGCCGGACGCGCGTTGCGTCAACTCTCGGGACGCGGGGATCGGTTTTCGGTCATCTTCGCCGATCCGCCGTACGGCGAGGGCTGGCCCAAACGGCTCCTCCAATGGGTCGCAGAATCCGATTGCCGCCGCGAACATGGCGTCCTGGTCATCGAACACCACAAGAAGGACCCGCCCGGAGATGCACCGCCCGGGTTTTCGGAGTGGACATCGCGACGCTTCGGCGATACTGTCATCACGATCTGGCGTTGGAATCGATCGTCACCGACGACGGAACAAGCACCCGACCAGCATGAATAACCCCGCCTCTCACCGACTCGCGATCTACCCGGGATCATTCGATCCGGTGACCAACGGCCATGTGGACCTGATCGCCCGCGCCTTGCACCTGTTCGACAACCTGATCGTCGCCGTGGCGCAAAACCCATCCAAGACGCCGTTGTTCTCCGGGGACGAACGTTGCGCGATGATTACCGAATCGATGCGCGCATCCGAAGTCGTCTCCGAGCTGGCCCGAGTCGAGACGGTCGTCTTTGACGGCCTCTTGGCCCACCTCGCGGTCGCGCGCGGGGCCACGGCCATCGTGCGCGGGCTGCGCGCCGTCTCCGACTTTGAATTCGAATTCCAAATCGCGCTGACCAACCGCACGCTCGCGCCCAGCGTCGAAACCGTCTTCCTCATGCCCAATGCGCGCTACACGTTCTTGTCGTCGACCATCATCAAGGATGTCGCCCGCCACGGCGGCGATGTCTCGCGGCTGGTGCCGCCCAATGTCGCCGTCCGGCTCAAAACACGCTTCGCGAAGCCCTGACGCCCTCTCATACCCGTCGTCCGCGCTGTTTCATTTGCCTCTCCCAACACGTATCATTGGTATTCCCCGATCGTTCAATTGTCGCCGGGGGGCATCGCGATGGCTTCCAAACGTGTCGAACGTTTCTTGAAATCGATCGGTTTTGCGCTGCTGCGGACGGTCGCGCCGCGACGTCGTCCTCTTCCTGATCGCGACGCCATCGCCCGGTTTGAGCGCGTCCTGGTCCTGCGCCTCGATGAGCGGATCGGCAACGCGGTGCTGTTGACATCCATGCTGGCCGCGCTGCGCAGCCAGTTTCCACTCACGCGCATCGACTGCATGCTCAGTTTCCGCTATGCCGACTTGCGTCGATTCATACCGTCCGTCGACCGATTCGTGCTGTTCGACAAGCATCGCCTCGCGCGCCGTCCGTGGGAGTTTCTGAGGACCGTGCGATCGATTCGCGGGGAGCGCTACGACTGTGTCTTCGATGCCTCCGCCGACCAGACTGTTTCGTTCACTCATCTGGCGCTCTGTGCGTTTTCGGGCGGACGCGTCCGTGTCGGGCACGATCGCGGCGGCATGGGACGGCTCTACGATCTCTCCGTAGCCGTCCCCGACCACGTCCGCCACGCGGCGGACACGCACGTGGATTTGCTGGATGCGCTGACGCCGGTGGCAGACCGTCCGCTCCCAAAGCTCCATGTTGACACCGATGATGAGGTGCTGGCGCGACTCTGCCGCTCGCAGGAAATCGATTCGGATCTGCCCCTCGTCTTGATTCACCCCGGCGCCCGCGGACGCAAACGTTGGCCCCCGGAACAGTTTGCCGAACTGACGCGACGGCTGGCCGCGACGGTGCGGGCCAATCTGGTCTTGGTGTGGGGGCCCTCTGATGTCCAGACGGCTGAGGTAGTGGTCAAGCTGGGCGACAACACGCTGCGACCCGCCGGTATTCTCGCGTTTGTCGAACTGTTGCAGTTGATCCGCCGCGCCGACGTATTCGTCTCCGCCGACACCGGCCCGATGCATCTGGCCTCTGCCGTGGGAGCGCCCGTGGTCGCCATCTTTTTGCACACCGATCCGGCGCAGTACGGCCCGCGCGATCCGGCGAGCATCGTTCTCGACGGCAGGGACCGCGCGCTGTCCGCCGGCGATGTCGCCGATGCGGTGCTTGGGATACTGCGACACAACACGCTGCGCGGCGCCGCGTCACCGCCGCGGGAAGCATTCGCATCATGACACAATCGCACCCGATGCATTCCGGGCCGCCGAACCCGTCGTCGATGCAGCGGTTTCTGCGGCGGGCGCTGCTGCACTGGCCGCCGCTGACGGTTTCATTGATCGCTTCGCTGCTGTTTGTCGCGACATCGGCCGCGCTGATCTGGCTGGTCGGTCCGCTGGCGGGCGCGTTGTTCGGCATCACCCCGCAGACCCCGATTGCGGGAGTTGAGGACGGCGGGAGTCTTGGCAGCATCAAAAACGCCCTCCTCGGTGTCCTCGATCACCTGATCGTCCGCCAGGACCGAATCGAGACGCTGGCGCGCCTCTGCATGGCCATTCTGCTGATCGCCGCGATCAAGAATCTCTGCCGCTATGCCCAAAGTCTGGCGGTGTCCACGGTCGAACAACGGCTCGTGCGCGGGCTGCGCGAGGAACTCTTCGCGCACTATCAGGCGCTCTCGCTGTCTTACTACCACCGCACACGCAGCGGCCAGATCATTTCCCGCGTCGCCAATGACGTGCGCGTGCTCAGCACCATGCTCGATGTTGCCTTCGGCAACCTGTTGCGCGACCCGCTGCTCGTCCTGGTCCTCTTCGGCTCATTGCTCGTCATCAGTTGGCAATTGACCCTCGTGGCCTTGGTCGTGCTCCCGCTGTCCGTGACGGCCATCGGGCTGGCGGGACGCTTCATTCGCCGCTATTCGTGGCGTTCGCAGGAAAAGATGGCCGACTTGAATACGGTGCTTGAGGAAAACGTCACCGGCGTGCGAGTCGTCAAGGCCTTCCATCGCGAAGAATACGAGATCGACCGTTTCCGCCAGTCCAATCGGGGATTCTACCGGGCGATGCTGAAGATGCTGCGTGTACGTCACCTGAATTCGCCGATCAGCGAATTCCTCGGCACCGTCGGCGCCATCGCGATTCTCTGGCTGGGCGGACGCGCCGTGCTGGTGGGGGAGGGGCTCTCTCCCAACGATTTCATGACATTCATTTTCCTGACATTCGCGATCATCCAGCCGATCAAGACGCTCGCGCACGTTCACGCGCGCATCTCCGAGGGACGCGCCGCCGCCGACCGTGTATTCGAAGCGCTCGATCTTCCCATCGAAGTCCGCGACCGCCCCGGAGCGCGTGCGATGCCGGGATTCTGCGATGCGATCCGTTTCGAGAATGTCGGCTTTCACTACGATACGGGCGGATCGGTCCTCCGCGAGATCAACCTGCAAATCCCGCGCGGCTTCGCGGTCGCGCTCGTCGGCCCCTCCGGCGGCGGGAAGTCGACTTTGTGCGATCTGCTGGCCCGCTTCTACGATCCGATCGAGGGGCGGATCACAATCGACGGAATCGATCTGCGCGACCTCACGATCGGTTCTCTGCGAGCACGCCT
This sequence comes from Candidatus Zixiibacteriota bacterium, assembly GCA_036397555.1. Classification (NCBI taxonomy): domain Bacteria; kingdom Pseudomonadati; phylum Candidatus Zixiibacteriota; species Candidatus Zixiibacteriota bacterium. Next base: position 234,034 of record DASWIS010000031.1, read on the forward strand.
CGGCATCGTGACTCAGGATGTCGTGCTGTTCAACGACACCGTGGCCCACAACATTGCCTACGGCGACACATCTCCCGACCCGAATCGACTGCGGCAGGCGGCCGAGGCGGCGTTCGCGGCAGAGTTTATCGATGCGTTGCCGCTGGGGTTTGAGACCGTCATCGGCCCGCGCGGCATGAAGCTCTCCGGCGGACAGCGACAGCGCATTGCCATCGCGCGCGCGATTTACAAGGACCCGCCGATATTGATCTTCGATGAGGCCACCAGCGCCCTCGACACCGCCTCCGAATTCGCCGTGCAACAGGCCATCAACAATCTGTTGCGCGACCGCACCGCGCTGATTGTCGCGCACCGCCTCTCCACCGTGCGCGATGCCGATCTGATCGCCGTCGTCGATGCCGGACTCATCATCGACACCGGAACCCACGAAACACTGCTTGAGCGCGGCGGATTGTACCGCCGTCTCCACGACATGCAGTTTGCCGACACGCCGCAGGGGGCTGATGCATCGCATGAAGCCGCGCGTCCTGTTTTGTGACAGCGCCCGCGTCTGGGGCGGCATCGAGCACTGGATGGTGACGGTCGTCGGCGCCCTGGCGCACCGTGGCTGGACCACCGCACTCGTCGCCCGCACCGGCCATGAACTGCTGCGACGGGCGACAGCCGCCGGGCTGGAGACGCACGGTTGGCGGTTCCGCTTCGATTTCGATCCGGGGACCATCCTGCCCGCCGACCGTCTGATGCGCCGCTGGCGTCCCGACCTGTTGGTTGTCGCCCTGGGACGCGACATCCGCACGGTCGGCATGGCCGCGCACCGACAGGGCGTGCCCATGCTCTGGCGCATGGGGATGCCCTACCCCAACTGCGGCTGGGCGCACCGCGTCACCGGAAAGCGACTGGTCCGCAAGGTCGTCGTTCCCTCACACGAGCTAAAGGGACGGTTGTCGCCATTCCCGTGGCTTGACGGCAAGGTCGAAGTCATCCCGAATGGATTGCCGCTAACGGATCCTCCCGATGAGACGCGGATCGCCGTCGCGCGACAGGCGTTGGGTTGGAAACGCGACCAGTTCGTCATTCTCTGGGTCGGACGCATCAAAGCGATCAAAGGCGTCGATCTGTTGCTGCGGGCATTCGCCGGGCTTGTGGCCAAACACCCGCATGCGCGAATCGTCCTGGTCGGCTCCGGTCCCGATGAGAATGCTCTGCGCGAACTGAGCGTGCAACTTGGCATCGACGCGCGCGTCCGGTTTGCCGGGTATCAGAGCGATCCCGGACCGTACTACGAGGGATGCGATCTGTTCGTCTGCCCCTCGCGCGAAGAACCCTTCGGCTGGGTGCTGTTGGAAGCGATGTTACGGCGCAAACCCGTCATGGCCGCCGCTGTCGGCGGCATCCCGGAAGTGGCCGGTGACGGCGCTGTCCGATTGTTCCCGAAGGAAGACATCGGTGCCCTGCGCGACATCCTGGAGGAACTGATTTCTGATGAACACAAGCGCGATCGGCTCGCCGACGCCGGACTGGCGCGAGTGCGGAGCACGTTCACCGAGTCGCTGATGATGGATCGCCTCGAAGACTGTTTCACGCGCACGATCGACGGCTCTCAAATGCACCACCCGCGCGCCCGATCGCGCCGCGACACAACACGCGCGCTGGTGGGCTGAGGCCCGGCGCGGGTACCATCCCATGCGCATCATCGTCTCAGCCACACTCGGCGGATTCAGTGCCGGGACATGGTATGCCGTCAATACCGCGCGACGCCTGGTGTCGCGCGGCCACGAGGTGCTCTACATACCGCGTCCGGCCGGTGAAAGCGCCCGCCGTGCCGAATCCGCCGGTTTGCGGGTCACCTCGGACATCGATCTGGAGAAGAAGTCGCCGCGCCGTGCGTACCGCAATCTCCGCACTCTCCTGAACCTGATGACATCGTTCGGCCCCGATGTCGTCTTGGCGCACGGCAGCGGCGATCACTCGTTCTGGGGCTTGGCCCGGCTGATCGGCGACCGGCGCATGGCCCTCATCCGCGTCCGGGCGCTCGATCCCAAGCCGCCGCGACGGCATGCGCTCGCGCGCTGGCTGCATCACAAAGCAACCGATGCGGTCGTCACGGCCAACACGCGCCACTACGCATACTATCGCTCTGCTCTGGCGATTCCCGCCGAGCGGATGCGCATCATCGGCGGCGGCATCGACCCCGAGGAATACCGCGACACCGGCGACGATGCGTTCCGATCCAACGAAATCTCACTGCCCGATGGCCGGCGCATCGTCGTGCTGCTGGCGCGCTTCGCGCCGGTCAAAGGCCACCGCGTGCTGCTGACCGCGGCCTCGCGCATCCGTGAACGGCATTCGGACACACACTTTCTGTTTGTCGGACGCGCCGCCGCCTACAACGGCGATCAACTGCGACGCTGGACTTTCGAGATGAACTTGCAAGGTGCCGTCACGATCGTCGACCGGCCGCTGCCGTCGATCCCTGCCCTCCTGGCACGATGCGCGATCGGCGTGGTCGCGTCGGTCGGCTCCGAAACCGTCTCCCGCGCCTTGCTCGAATACCTGGCCAGCGGGCTGGCCGTGGTCGCCACCGACGTCGGAGGCGTTCCCGATCTGTTGTCGCGCGGCGAGTTCGGCCGGCTGATCCCGCCCGACAACTCCACTGCGATTGCCGCCGCGGTATCGGATTTGCTGGATAACGACGAAAGGCGACGGCGCATGGGTGCGGCAGCCCGCGCGTATGTGCTCGGAAACTGCACATGGGACCAACGCGTCGATGAATGGGAACGTCTCCTCTACGAGACGATCGCGAGGGTCCGCGGGCGGGATATCGCCCCGCTCAACGACGGCGAGCCGCCCGGCGGCTGTCAGGAGTCTCCGCCCGCAGTTGTGCTCGACGGGCCGGTTCGTTAAGCCGTTGGCATAAACGGCGATCCCGCACGTATATTATTGGGGGTAGGTTCAGCGATGCTGCCGTTGCGGCGAATAATGTCATCCGGACGCCATCCAGCGGATGGTGCGGATAACCCGGCATGACGCCGAATTGATTATGAGTGAAGCGGTTCTCCGAAAGTCGCGCAGTCGGCGTGGACGCCCGCCCGAGATGAACCTCGCGGAGTTCGTCATCCGCGTCGAGGCGGAAAACGCCAATGTCGACATTGCGCTGTTGCGCCGCGCCTACGAGTTCTCCGACGCCGCGCACAAGGGGCAGGTGCGCGAATCCGGGGAGCCCTATGTCAATCATTGTCTGGCCGTTGCCATGATCTTAGCCGAGCAGCATCTGGACACCGCCACCATCGCCGCCGGAATGATTCACGATGTCGTCGAAGACACCGTGCACGGCTTGGATGCGGTCCGTAACAGCTTCGGCGATGAAATCGCCGTCTTGGTCGACGGCGTCACCAAAATCTCCGGGATGCAGTCGAAGAGTCTGCGCGAGCAGCAAGTCGAATACTTTCGCAAAATGCTCATCTCGATGGCGCACGATATCCGCGTCATCGTCATCAAGCTCGCCGACCGTCTGCACAACATGCGGACGCTGGAGTATCTCGACGAATCCAAGCGGCGCCGCATCGCCGAAGAGACCCGCGATGTCTACGGCCCGCTGGCCCATCGCTTCGGCATGGCGCGCATCAAGTGGGAACTCGAAGACCTGGCGCTCAAATACCTCGAGCCGGACGCGTACGAAGATCTCGTGCGCCGCATCGAACTGAAGCGCGATGAACGCGAGGCCCACATCGAGGAGATCAAGATACCGCTGGCGGCGGCGCTGGACGGCGAAGGAGTGGAGGCCGAAATCACCGGCCGCGCCAAACACCTGGCCTCGATCCGCCGCAAGATGCTCGCGCGCGACATGCCGCTGGAGGAAATCTACGATCTGCTGGCGGTGCGCGTCATCACGCGCGACGAACGCGACTGTTACCATGTCCTGGGGGTCGTTCACAGTCTCTGGACGCCGGTGATCGACCGGTTCCATGACTATGTCGCGACGCCGAAATCGAACATGTACCAGTCGTTGCACACCACTGTGATCGGGCCCCGCGGACGCATGGTCGAAATCCAAATCCGCACCCGCACGATGCACCGCACCGCCGAATTCGGCGTCGCCGCGCACTGGCTCTACAAAGAAGGCAAGCAATCCTTCGACGACAGCGACCGGCAGATGAACTGGCTGCGCGAAGTGCTCGAGTGGCAGCAGGACACGCGCGACCCCGGTGAGTTCCTCGATTTTCTCAAGACCGACCTCTTTCAGGACGAGGTCTTCATCTTCACGCCCCACGGCGAGCTGGTGCACCTGCCCCGCAGCGCGACGCCGATCGACTTCGCCTACGCGGTCCACACCGAAGTCGGCCATCATTGCACCGGTGCGCGCGTCAACGGACGCATCGTCTCGTTGACGCATGCCCTGGAATCCGGCGATGAGGTCGAGATCATCACCGCCCCGCAGGCGCACCCCTCGCGCGACTGGCTCGCCATTGCGCGGACCACGCGGGCGCGCTCGAAGATTCGCGGGTACCTGCGCAAAACCGGGTTCGATCAGTCGCTGGAACTGGGGCGCGACTTGTTGCAGCGCGAATTGAAGCGCCTCCGCATCGCAGTGCCGAAAGACGCAGTGCTGACCGACTGGGCGATGGCCCATTCATTCCCCGATGCCGAAAGTCTGCTGGCGGCGCTCGGCAACGGGATGCTGTCGGTCAAGGCCCTGCTCCACAAGGTCCACCCCGACAGCGATCCCCAACGCACGGCCGCCAAGACCCGCGCGCCGACGCCGCCGACCGGGACCACCCCGCGCGGCATCCGCATCCAGAATCTTGATAACATGATGTTCCGGTTTGCCCTCTGCTGCCAGCCGGTTCCCGGCGAACGCATCATCGGCTATATTACGCGCGGACGCGGCGTCACCGTGCACCGCGTCGATTGCGCGAATATCGCCGCCATGGGGGATCAATCCGAACGCAGCGTCGCCGTCGAATGGGATGTCGCGCCCGATCAGGCCTTCCGCGTGGCCGTCAAAGTCACGCTGGAAAATCGCAAAAACCTGCTGCGCGACATCACCCAGGCGATCTCCGATGCGGAGATCAACATCCGCTCGGTCTCGATCGATTCGGAAAGCAGCATTGGCACCGGAAATATCGTCCTGGAAGTCCGCAATCTGCGTGAACTCGCGGACGTGATGAAGCGCATCCGCAGCGTGCCGGGGACGCTCGCGGTCGAACGAGCCGCCGCTGCCGACAATGGAACCCCGAAGGGGAATTCGGGTTCAGGCAATGGGAAAAGTCGAACACGATAGGCCACATCAGGGGGTGCCTGTCGTCATGCCCCCGACGCCGTTGATGCCCGCGACCATCAAATACAGACGGACCGAGTGGCGCACGACGTGGTGCATCCTCTGCGCACTGCTGTGGCTGATCCCCACGGCTGCCCGGGCGCAGTTTTATTTCGGCAAAAACAAAGTCCAGTACACCGAATTCGACTGGCGGGTTCTCGCCACCGAACATTTCGACATCTATTTCTATGAGGGCGAGCGCTGGCTGGCGGACGTGGCGGCCGAATCGGCCGAACGCTCCTACGACATCCTCGCCGACCGCTTCAACCACCACGTCGAAGAACGTGTCCCGCTGATTATCTATTCTTCGTCGCGATTCTTCGGTCAAACCAACATTATCCCGTCGCTGTTGCCGGAAAACGTCGGCGGCTTTACCGAATTCATGAAGGGGCGTGTCGTGCTCCCCTTCAACGGCTCCTATGCCGCCTTCCGCCATGTGCTGCAGCATGAACTGGTCCATGTGTTCACGATGTCAAAGCTGTCGGCGGTCGGACGCGCGCATCGCCGGTTGTCGACCCACGCCGCGCCGCTGTGGTTCACCGAAGGCCTCGCCGAATACTACTCGCGCCCGTGGCAGACCGACGCCGATATGGTGCTCAGCGACTTGGTCCTCTCCGGCCGTTTTCACGGATTGGAGCGCATGGGGCAGATCTACGGCACGTACCTCATGTACAAAGAGGGCGAATCATTCTGCCATTTCATCGCCGAAGAGTACGGCGATGAATACCTGATCTACCTGTTGGACAATTGGTGGCGGGGTGAAAATTTCGAGGAAGTCGCCGCCATCACCTTCGGCCGCCCGCTTGAGAAAATCGGTCGCGAATGGGAATACTGGCTCAAGAAGAAATACTACCCGACCATCGCCCAGTACGAACTCCCCGACCGCGTCTATATTAAGCGCACGCAGTCGGGATACAACGTCAAACCGGTGCCGATCCGGCTCAACGTCAACGGCGAGCTGGTGGACCGGATCGTTTTCAAGGGCAACCGCCTCGGCTACGGCGGCCTCTACATGACCAACCGCGAGAGCGCCCCCGCCGAATCGCATGTCGAAACGCTGCTGAAGGCCGGACGCTCTCCGCGCTTCGAGTCGCTCAATCTCTTAAACTCGTCGCTGGATGTCTCGCCCGACGGCGTGGTCCTGTTTTCTTCGTTGCGGCACGAACGCGAAGTGCTCTACACGATGGACGTGCGCACGCGCAAGATTCTCGACGAATACGATTTCGATTCGCTCTATGCCATCCAGTCGCCGTCGTTCGACGAGGACTGCCGGCGCATCGTCTTCTCCGGAGCGCGCAAAGACGGCATCTTCGACCTGTATCTCTTCGAGCCGGACTCCGACCGCCTGACCCGGTTGACCAACGACGTCTACCTCGACGCCGATCCGGTGTTCACGCCCGATGGTACACAGATCGTCTTCGCCTCCGACCGCGGACGACACGGCGAAGACGGCAAGCTCAACCTGTACCGCTGTGATTTGGCGACGCACGCGGTCACCGAGTTGTACACCGGGCCGTTCACTGCCCGCTCGCCGTCGTTTTCTCCCGATGGCGGAGCGATGGTGTTTACCTCGGACGCCAAGGGGCACGCCGACATCTATCGCCTGATCGGCCAGGGACGCATCGACCGGCTGACCAATCTGGCCACCGGCGTGTTCGATCCGCGATATCGCCCCGATGGGTCCGGGCTCGTCTTTGCCGCCTATCAGAACATGGGATTTCAGATTTACGAGATGGACTTGCCCGATACCGCAACGGCCGAGTTTGTCGAGTTGGGGCAGAAGGAGTGGACCCCGCAATGGCAGCCGGTCGAAGGACAGGGTGAAGTGGCTGCGGGCGCCGTCGACTATCGCAAGAAGTTCTCGTTCGATTTGGCGCAGTCGGCGGTCTCGTTCGATGCCTTCTATGGGACGGTCGGCGGGTTCCAGACCGCGTTGACCGACATCCTCGGTGATCATCAGTACTATTTCCTCGTCGCCAACAACGCCGGCAGCAAAGACGAGATTTTCGAAAGCTTCAGCGCTGCCGCCACCTATTTCAACCGTAAACGGCGTCTGAATTACGGCTACGGCCTGTTTCACTTGTCGACCCGCTACGATGATCGGATCGAAGGACCGATCAAGGAGCGCCAATACGGCGTCGCCGGGCACCTGGCGTACCCGGTCTCGAAGTATCGTCGGATTGAAACGTCGCTGTACGTGCGGCGCTCCGACCGCGACGTCCTCGTCGGTGAGCGTCGTCGCGGCGTCCTGGCCACGCCGTTTTTGTCGCTGGTACACGACAACTCGCTGTGGGACATCACCGGCCCCATCGACGGCTGGCGACTGATTCTCTCGGTCGGCGTCACCGGCGATCTGACCAATTACCGCACGCTCAACCGGCTGGCCATCATCGATGCGCGCAAATACTTCCGTCTGGGCGCATACTCCGCCTTCGCCATGCGGTTTCTGTACCAAACCTCGACCGGCGACGAACCGCAACGGCGCTACTTCGGAGGCAGTTGGGACTTGCGCGGCTATCCACGTCGCGGCGAATACACGCGCAATGTCATGCTCATCTCCAATGAGCTGCGATTCCCGTTGATCGACGCACTCTTCGTCGGATTCCCGGTTGCGCAATTGGGATTTCAGGCGATACGCGGCGCGATATTCTTCGATGCCGGCAATGCCTGGGAGGACGACTTTGGTCGCATGAAGGGCTCCGTCGGCGCCGGCGCGCGCGTGGCGCTGGGATACTTTACTGCCTTGCGCTTCGACTGGGCACGACGCACCGATTTTCGCAAACTGGAAGACAAGACCCGCTTCGAATTCTTCTTCGGCTGGAATTTCTGATCCGCCACGCTGCCACACTCGGCTTTTGACTTTCTCGCTTCAGGATTGATCACGACATTGGATCCGCCTGAGCGTCCTTGCGGTGCAGGGACATTGTCACGCAGGAATCGTCATGCCCGGAATGATTCATCGCCGATTGGTGCTGCCCGCCGCAGCTCTCGTGACCTTGTGCGTCGCATCGTGCGCGACGACCAGCGGTCGCCTCGACTTTCCGCAGAAAACTCCCCATAGCTGGCCGACCGTCCGCTGCACGCCCGACAATCGCGGTGTCGCTGGCACCGCTCAGGCCGCGATCGACTCTCTCTGTTGGGAATCGAAGACCGGGGGAGAGGCCGCCTCCGAACCGACCGTATCGGACGGACGCCTGTATTTCTCCGGGCACGACCGCCGGCTGGAAGTCTTCGATGCCGAAAACGGCAATCGCGTGTTCCGGGAACGCTTCGATGGACCGGTCAGCGGTACTCTCGTGGGAAACGGCGCGATCACCTTCCTGACCGATCAGGTGGAACAGCGTGCCTTTACCTATGGATTCGGACCGGCCGGCCGACGCTTGTCATTCCCAATACCGCCGAGCGCCTGCGCGCCGCGACGGCTGACCGATTCCACACTGCTGGTCGCCGGATTGCGTGGTATGCTGCAAAGCTGTGCCGCCGATGGCCGCGTCGTCTGGTCCCGGGAGACGGAGGGGCCGATCCTCAGCACTCCGGCCCTCGTCGATTCTATCATCTATGCGGCGAGCGGGCGCACGGTGCTGGCGATCAACGCGCGCAACGGCACCGAAGTGTGGCAGCACCGTTCGACCGGGGCCGTCCGTGCCGCTCCCTCGGTGAAAGAACGTGTCTACTTCGGGTCGAGCGACTCGCTCGTTTACGCGCTCGATCCGCTGACCGGAGCAATGGTCTGGTTCGCATCGGTCGATGGCGCGGTGGCAACGACACCCGTCGCCGGGCCCGATCACGTCTATGTCGCCGTCAATGACGGCTCCGTCTATGCATTGCGCGCCGATGACGGCACGGAAATGTGGCGGCATGAAACCGGCGCAATCGCCAATCTCTCGCCAACATTGTCAGGTCATCGACTCTTGGTTGCGACGCGCGAGGGCCGCCTTCTGATGTTGGATGCGGTCTCCGGCATCATGGAACGCGAACAACGCCTGCGCGGACCGGCGACCGTTTCACCCGTCGTCGTGGGCGCCTGCGTATTTGTCGCCGATACCAAGCGGCGCTTGTACTGCTTTGGCCCCGGAAACTCCGCGTCGAATGCCCGAATCCCTTGACACGATCTGCCAACGTTCAGCCATTCAGGCATAAACAGGCAGTCACGATACTGTCACTATGGCATTTTAATCTGCCAATATCGTATAAGCCGCATCAGGCCATAAAATCAAGTTGACTGTCATCTCGCTGTACCACATCTACTTATACTGATATTGTACCAATTGGCACGTAGTCTGCTTAGAGCACGGTGGACTTGATTGGAGTCTCTCAACGATCAAAAGAGGAGGAGTCACAATGTCACTCGTCAAGTATCAACGCTCCAATGGGATGGCGCCGCTCGCCTCCGTCGTCAACCGGCTCTTCGACGACTTCCTGCCCGGCGTGTGGTCCGACAGCGAGTCCGGCACCTTCCGGTTCCGCCCGTCGGTCGATGTGATCGAGGAGAATGATCACATCGCAATCAAGGCTGACATGCCCGGCATGGATCGCAAGGACATCAAGGTCACGGTCGCCGATGGTGTACTGACCATCGAGGGGAGCCGTTCGGAAACCCGCGAGGAGAAGAAGGATTCCTACGCCCGCACCGAGCGTTTCATGGGGACATTCTGTCGCAGCTTCAACCTGCCGCGTTGGGCCGATGGCTCGCGCATCAACGCCGACTACAAAAACGGCGTCCTCACAGTGACGGTGCCGAAGCTGGAATCGGCGCGTCCCAAAGAAATCGAGGTGAAGGTCAGCTGACCGCCGGCCATCACACGATGACGGCATCGCGACGGCCCCGCGCAGAGTTCGCGGGGCCGTCCGCCTTGATGCACGTCCTGAAGTCGGAGCATTCGGGTATCAGATTCCGTTTCCGCCAGCGCAAGTACGGGAGCATATTGAGCCGGGCAGATGTTCTTCCGAACACAGGGATTGCCAAGGGCCCAACGCACGATGCCGACATACGAGTACCGCTGCCGCGCCTGCGGCCACGAATTCGAGGCCGTTCAGCCGATCACCGACGAGCCGGTTCGCCTGTGCCCGCAGTGTGGCAAAGAACAGGTCGAACGCCTCATCTCACCCGGCGCGGGGCTGCTCTTCAAAGGGTCCGGCTTCTACATCACCGACTATCGCTCCGAGTCCTACAAGAAGTCCGCCGACGCAGAAAAGCCGAAGCCCCCCAAGCCGAAGTCGGAATCCAAGACCGACCCCAAGCCAACGGGCGGCTCGAAAAGCTCCGACTAAACTGTATCCGACGATCTGGCGATTTAAGGCCGATCACAGCAGTGCGACCGTTGCGGCATTCGTCGGCCCGCTGCAATCTCGGCAAAATGAGATCCCTGAGGAAGGATGTGATGAGTGGTGGCACCATTCGACAAGTGGACTGACAACTCAAAGATCGTGCTCCAATCGATGCTGGAGTCCGCGGAGAGCGCCGGCAACGCGGAATTAACGCCGGTTCACCTGCTGCAGGCGTTGATTCGCCAGGAGGCGATGACGCGTGCCGTCCTGCAGCAAGCCGCCATCGACGCCGCCGCATTGGAACATGAATTGTCCCAGGCGGCGAACCGCCTGCCCACGGTCCAGGGCGGCGGCCAGCCGCAGATATCGCCCGCGCTGGCGGCAATCTTTGCCGCCGCGCAGAATCGCGCCGAACGTGCCGGTCACGAGTATGTCACCGCTGCGCACCTGCTCTGGGCGGCCTTCGATAAACCCGACGGCACACTGCGAACGATCTTTTCACGAATCGCGCTCGACACCCGGCGCGTGATCGCCGCGCTCGAAGAATTGCTCGCACAGAGAGGAGCTGGCACCGTGGGGGCGGAAAACCGCGCGATGGCGTTGGAACGTTTCGGACGCGACCTCACCGCGCTCGCCTGTGCCGGTGAACTGGACCCCGTCATCGGCCGGGATGAAGAAATTCGCCGGGTGATGAAAGTCCTCTCGCGCCGTACCAAAAACAACCCGGTCCTCATCGGCGAACCGGGAGTCGGCAAGACCGCGGTCGCCGAAGGACTCGCACTCAAGATCGCGCGCGGAGATGTCCCGGAGTCATTGAAGAACCGTCGCGTGATCGCGCTCGACCTGGGGGCTTTGGTCGCCGGCTCGAAGTTTCGCGGCGAATTCGAGGAACGTCTCAAAGGCGTGCTCGCCGAAGTCGAGGAGTCGGCGGGGAATGTCATCCTCTTCATCGACGAACTGCACACCGTCGTCGGCGCCGGTTCGGCCGAAGGCAGTGTTGATGCCGCCAATCTGCTCAAGCCCGCGCTGGCACGTGGACGCCTCCGCTGCATCGGCGCGACCACACTGACCGAATACCGCAAGCACATCGAAAAGGATGCCGCGCTCGAACGGCGATTCCAGCCCGTGATGATCCACGAACCGTCGATCCACGAGACAATCTCCATTCTGCGAGGATTGAAGGAACGCTACGAACTGCACCACGGCATTCGCATTCAGGATGCCGCCTTGGTGGCTGCGGCGACGCTTTCCGAGCGCTACATCGCTGACCGCCGGCTACCCGACAAAGCCATCGACTTAATCGATGAAGCCGCCGCCGATCTGCGCATGCAGATCGACTCCCGGCCGACCGAACTCGACCGTCTTGATCATCAGATCGCGCAACTGGAAATCGAACGCGAGGCCGTACGCCACGAGAAAGACGCCGCCGACCGTCTCAAGCCGATCGCCGAAAGAATCGAACGGCTCTCCTCCGAACGCGCCACGCTCGAAGCGCGCTGGAATGCCGAGAAGGACGCGGTCGCACGCATTCGCGAAGCGACCAAACGCATGGAAGAAGCCCGGCAGCGCATGGACGAGTCCACACGCGCGGGCAACTACGAGTCCGCCGCGCGCATCCGTTATCAGGATATTCCCGAACTGGAACGGTTAATCAAGATCGAGAACATCAAGCTCAAGGAGCAGCAGCAAGAACAGCGCCTGCTCAAAGAAGAAGTCGATCCCGATGACATCGCCGCCATCGTCGCGCGCTGGACCGGGATTCCGGTCGAACGGCTCTCGACCGGCGAAGCGGAGCGTCTCATTCGTCTTGAAAAGGAACTGTCCGCCCGCGTCGTCGGACAGGATGACGCAGTGGCCGCAGTTGCCGGTGTGGTGCGCGCATCACGCGCCGGGCTGGGCGAACCGCACCGTCCGCGCGGCTCGTTCATCTTCCTGGGACCGACCGGAGTGGGGAAGACGGAATTGGCGCGAACACTGGCGGCAACGCTCTTCGGCACCGATCACGCGATCATCCGCATCGACATGTCGGAGTATTCCGAAAAGCACTCGGTCTCGCGTCTGGTCGGTGCGCCGCCGGGATATGTCGGCTATGATGAAGGAGGCCAACTGACCGAAGCCGTGCGACGCCGTCCGTATTCGGTCGTGCTCTTCGATGAACTGGAGAAGGCGCATCCCGAAGTCTTCAACATCCTGTTGCAGGTCCTCGATGATGGCCGTCTGACCGACAACAAGGGCCGGACCGTGTCGTTTGAGAACACGATCCTCATCATGACCTCCAACCTTGGCGCCGATGCCATTGTGCGCGCCTCAACCGATTCAGTGACGGAGGTGCAGCGCCGCGATGCGATCCGCGCGGGCGCTCTCGAAGCTCTGCTCATGTCGGTGCGGCCCGAGTTTCTCAATCGCATCGACGAAATCATTGTCTTCGAACCGCTCGGACCCGAAGCGATCCGGCAGATTGTCGATCTGCAGTTCGCGCATTTGCAGGAACGGCTCGCCGAGCAGAATATCACCGCCTCGCTGACCGAAGCCGCCCGTACGGCCCTCGCCGAACGCGGCTACGACCCGATCTACGGCGCCCGCCCGCTGCGACGTCTGATCCAGAAGGAGCTCGCGCACAAACTGGCCGCCGAAATCCTGAAAGCGAACGTCCGCTCCGGCGACACGATCACGATCGCTCACGACGGCGGCGGTTTCACATTCACGGTTGCCAAACGAACGACTCCGGACATCGGGGTGTCTTCCGATTCCGCGACTTCGTCCTATGAAATCGGCGACGCTGAACTGGTGGAAGAGTCGGCGTAGATTCTGTCGGGAACGGTGAGCCGTGCCGTACCCCTACGGTTGGACCGTGTGCACCTTTCCCTCGCGCCTCGAAGGAGTAAGTTCAGCAGCTTGAACTCAGAGAGTGCGGGCCAGGCGTCCTCGCCTGGCCCGGTTTTCCCCGAACGCGAATCCCATCGTGCCGCGGCGGCAGGTCGCCGATCGCAGTTTGTGAAATAGACATCTCGACACAATTGGGGCGTTGATCACCACCGCCGAGCAGCCGATCTTGCCGCCGACCGTTCGACTGATCAACGGCGAGGCAGGACAAGACCGATGTCGGCAGCAACCAGGAAACTCAATCCATTCGAGCGGTACCTGACGATTTGGGTCCTGTTGTGCATGGCGGTCGGAGTCGCAGCGGGACGGTGGTTTCCCGATGTGCTGGACACGTTGCGCGCATGGGAATTTGGTGAAGGGAGCCAGGTCAATGTCCCGATCGCGATTTTGATCTGGCTGATGATCATCCCCATGATGATGAAGGTCGACTTTGCCTCAATCCGCAATGTCGGCCGTCGTCCCAAGGGACTGCTGGTCACGCTCTTCGTCAACTGGCTGGTCAAGCCGTTCTCCATGGCGCTGATCGGCTGGGTCTTCTTCCGACACGTGTTCTCCGCATGGATTGCTCCGGCCGACGCGGACCAGTACATCGCCGGAGTGATCATTCTCGCCGCCGCGCCCTGCACCGCGATGGTCTTCGTGTGGAGCTACCTCACCGAGGGCGACCCCGCTTACACGCTTGTGCAGGTTTCGGTCAACGACCTGATCATGCTGCTTCTCTTCGCGCCGATTGTCCGTCTGCTCGTTCGGAGCGCCTCCAACCTGACCGTGCCGTTTGCGGTGCTGGTGTATTCCGTCATTGCATTCATCGTCATCCCGTTAAGCATCGGCGTCGTCCTGCGGCTGTGGCTGATTCGTCGTCGCGGACGACCGTGGTTTGAGAATTCCCTCCTGCCGCGTTTCGCCCCAATCACCATGGCCGCATTGCTCAGCACGCTGGTATTGATCTTCGCTTTTCAATCGGGAAACATCACGGGACGCTCTTTCCATGTCATTCTGATCGCAATCCCGATCCTGATTCAGGTGTATTTCAATTCCTCGTTGGCGTATGCGTTGATGCGCTGGGTGAAAGCGGAACACTCCGTGGCGGCCCCCGGCGCCCTCATCGGCGCCAGCAACTTCTTCGAGCTGGCGGTCGCGACCGCGATTGCCCTCTTCGGCCCCGAATCCGGGGCGGCGTTGGCGACCGTCGTCGGTGTTCTCGTCGAAGTCCCGGTTATGCTGTCGGTCTGTAGCATTTGCAATCGTACCCGACATTGGTTTACAGATACCACCGCCGCCAACGCCGTGTCGTAGGGCGCCGCGAACTCGGAAAGCACTGGAATTCCGCGCAGGGCCGAGCTTGCTGGCACCGGACTGATTCCCTTGTCCCGCAGCCCCTTACATCAGCGCAAGCGCGATGCCTGATATCGCAGTCAAACTTCCGCCCGCAGCGCCCCAATTCACCCCCCCGCTAAATTCTCCCCGCCCGCAGTCGATAATCCCATAGAGAAGCCGAGTCCGTCAGGGCAGTCAATTCAGGGCGGACGAGACGGCTTCTAATGACGGGGACAGACGCACCGAATCCGGCCGAAGCAGCAGGCCGCGGGCGTTCTCACAAAGGGCACAGCAGTCATCACAACGAACTAATGCGGTCTTTGAACGGCCAAAGGAGCGAGATGATGCTTCCGACCACGAGGGCGAGCGCCCGGCATATCGTCGGCGCAGTGGCCTGTGCGGTCCTGCTGTTGGGCATTGGCGCCTGCAGCGGACCCGCGGGCACAAATGGGGCGGTGATCGTCCAGAACCTGACGGTGACTCCGTCGCTGATGCAGCAGGGACAGACGGCGATTGTCGAAGTCTACGTCACCAACGAACAAGGCAACCCGTGGTCCAACCGGGCGGTCTATCTGGTGGCAGCGCCGAACACCGGGGGAGCATTCGGCTCCAGCGTCGTTGAGACCGACGATGAGGGATACGCCACCACCACCTTCACCGCGACCGCATCGGGAAGCATCGAGATCCGCGCGAACGCCGAAGGCGCCGAGCAGAGTTTGTCGAAGTTTGTGACGGTCGAGCAGGGCGGCGGCACCGGATTGTTCGGTTCGATCGTGCTGTCGATTGCGCCTTCGTTGATCCTGGCCGATGGCCTCTCTTCGGCACAGATTACCGCGCATGTGACCGACCCATCGGGCGCCGGCATCGCCGACTCGACCCTGGTCCGGTTCACCGCCGGTGAAAAGTTTGTCGATAAAGACGGCGACGGCATCTGGACATTGAATGTCGACTCGCTGGTCTATGACGGCGACGCCGACGATCAGTGGGATGCGATTGGCAACATCGATCCGGTTGCCTACACGGTCGGCGGATATGCGGCCGTGACCTATACCGCCGGCAGCACCGCGGGCCTGGTCTACATCAAGGGCACAACCGGTCAGCCCGGCAACAGTGTGTCCGCCGATGTCTCATTGTCGCTGACCTCCACCGACTCGGTGCACTCAATTGCGCTGACACCGCAGTGGCAGGAAGTCCAGGTCGCCGGCACCGGCGGCATCGAATGGGCGCGCATCACCGCGCAGACCTATGACCCCAAGGGCAATCCGGCGCCGGAGGGACGCGCAATCGAATTTTCGATCACGGGCGGTCCCGGTGGCGGCGAAGCGATCAACGGCGATCCGGTTGGTCCCGTGACCGCCTTCACCAATTCGCTGGGACAGGCACAGGTCACATTGAATGCGGGCAATCGTCCCGGCTCGATCCGCCTGCTGGCGCGTTCGGGCGCGGTCGTCTCGGCGGCCACACAGGTCGTGATCCGCAGCGGCCCGCCGGCGTTCATCTCCATCGGCGCCGCGGATTGCAACGTGCCTTCGTGGGAAGTTGTCAATGCACTCAACAAGATTACCGCGGTCGTCGTCGATCAATGGGGCAACGAAGTTCCCGACTCGACCTCGGTCTGGTTCGGCACTGAGCAGGGCTTAATCGAGGGCGAAAACCACACGCTCGTTGCGCCAACTTTCCGTGGCATCGCCGAAAGCATGTGGCATTCCGGCTCCCCGAAAGATGACGGCCTGGTCTACTACTGGGCCTTCACCGCGGGCGGCACCGTCAGCGACACGAGTGCCTTCATCGAAAGCGGTCCGGCCGCCGACGGTTGGTTCGTCACGGCTCCCGATACGTTGCTGGCCGATGGCGACAACAAAGGCGAAGTCGTCATCGAAGTCCGCGACATCAACGGCGTCTTCATGGACACCGACACGCCGATCGATGTGAAGGTCGATATCGGCACGATCTCCTCCGGGTTGCTGCAGGATGGCTGCCACTCCTCGACCTATCTTGGTGAGTATGTGACCGGAACGCTCGACCGTGACTACATCGTAACCGTGCCCGACAGCGGCATCGGCGCCATCGCCACCATTCGTGCGCGGGCGGGCGGTTACTACGGTTACAACGACCAGCATCAGGTTGTATTGCTGACCGGCCGGGCATTCTCGAACACCTCGATTATGAGCGTCCCGTTGAGCGTCACCTATGGCACGACCGTGCCGATCGAAGTGACGATCAAGGACCGTTGGGGCAACCCGCTGGGCGGACACTTGATTACGATCACCGGCGACGGAGTCGGCGGCTCGGTGACAGGCTCGCCGCAGTACACCAACGAATACGGCGTCGCGTCGGGCTTCGAGTTCACCGCGACCGCCAATCAGGCGGTGACGAGCGCGTTCATCACGATGACCGATCTGGATCCGAACTTCGGCGGTATCGCCAAAGCACTCAAGATTGCGCTGGAAGAATAGCACGGCTGTGGGTCGTGAGCGGAAAAACCGGGAGGCCGTCGCCTCCCGGTTTTTTTGTGCGCGATCGCCGACTGATCTTGAGACTCTGAATCAGCAGCACGGCGCGCCGGTCACTTTCGGTCCTGCTGGTATGATGTTGCGCCATGTTGCTGGCCCGAAGTACAGTTGAGGATCATCACGTCGATTAAATCGATTCGGCCGTCGGAGTTGGCATCGCAACCGTCATCGAGAGTTCGCGTGCCGCTTCGATAGAGCCATTCGAGCACTTGTCGCGCTGTTTCCCAACGTGCGCTCTGCATCTGTGCGCTTGGCCGGACATACCCGAATTCGTCAAGGAGCTGGTTCAGCATCGACCGTGCTGCTTCGTCGACGCAGTAGGAGAGGGGAAAAGCCAGTGCCGCCGCCTTCCATTGCGGATCGCGGGTGACAACGGCGACCGGTTTCCCCTGGAGATCCGACAGCTCCGGCTGATTTGACCCAAACGTATAGAGGATGTCGGCGCGTGAGGTGTCCACCTCGAAATAACCGACAAATGGAACCGCGCCCGCAGTCGGCGGCAAGAGCGGATTGAGCCCCCAGTCGGTCCGCGAGGGATCGACATCCAACGTGGGCCAACCGGTCATTGCAGGATCGGCGGCGACAAACTCCGCATTCATGCGTGTCGGGTTCGACAAGAGGACTTCCGGATAGTAGGCGCGATTGATTCCGAGCACATCATAGGCGAAATCG
>DASWIS010000032.1 GCA_036397555.1 Candidatus Zixiibacteriota bacterium
GCATTCGTCGCCGGCGCCGACGGCCACAACGCCGATGTCGGGACTACTGCATCCCTCCGGATCATTGGGATCGTACAGAGTAAAGTCGAGAATGTACGCGTTAAACGGAAAATCGGCCGTCACACAGAATGTGATGCTGTCTCCGTCATTGTTGGGAAACAGGAAAAAGTCGGTGTCGCGCGATCCGCCATCGGCGTAGACCTCACCGCAGATCGTCATCCCCGGCGAGATCGATCCGTACGCGGCGGGCGTGACATTGCATCCGTCGTTGTCCTGATTCCCGCACGACTCGCCCTCGGGAATGCCGCTGCATCCCGGCCAACTGCACGGACCGCAAGTCGCCGGATCGGTTTCAGAGACGTCGATGGTATAATCACCGAAATCTAAGTTGCTGTACCCGTCGACGACGATGTAATACGTCTGGCCTCCGGTGAGCGGTACACATTCCAGACGCGACCGCCACCCGTCGGTGCCGCAAAAATCGTCGTTGCAGGCGACTAATGTGCTGGGACTGCCTTCGTAGACGTAGACTTTCGTGTCATAAAGCGACGGGCACAGATCGATGTCGATGAGCTGGTCGGATGCGGGCGTGTATGAGTACACAACGTCGGGCGCATACGACCCAGGATCAAACGGACAGATCTCATTGTAATCGTCGGCAAAACCGGACGTCGTGCCCGTGTTGGAATACGGCAGACTCGGAATCGGCGTCGCCGAGGCGATATCGTCGCCCCCCTGCTGGGCGATCTTGGCCGGATCAGGTACATTCGACGGGCCATCGCCCGGTTTCCTGGCGGGCGCAACATTCGACGTGTTGAACTCTCCCGGCTGCCAAGTACTGCGGCGGTCGAACGAGTACCGGGCGGGAGCGGCCACGGGCCGCTGGCCGGCGGCGGTGCCGGTGCGATCGGCGATCTGCTGCCGATTTCGGGCCAGCGCGATCGGATTGATCGTCGTACCCGCCTGCTCCTCGAATCGGTCGACCGATGTTTGGAGACTGTGCTGGTAGAGAGGAGACGGAAGCGGTTCGTTGCGGTCGCCCGAGGCCTGCCCCGCGGTCAGGAGCAATCCCGCACACGACAATGTCACCACACATGCCCACCAAATCCAGCCACGGCGACTTCGGAGCCAGTTCGCTTTCAGCATAAGACCTCCACGTCTATCAATGGGGCCACTGTTCTCATCCGTAGAGTGCCGGACACACGTGCCGTGCGCCCAAGAAGCGACTTCTATTCAGTTGGCAGATCGCGAGAAACGAGCACTACAGGTTGCTGAAACCCAAGGTACGTTTGCGGGATGGCTTGTCAAGAGCGTGAGGATTAATTTTACCATTTATGTTAAGTTTGAATCGGCGAAGGCCGATCTCCGACGCCAATCCGTCTGAGTGGGGAGCATTGTATCACAATGCCGTGCAACATATTATGGTGATCCCGTTGAATTCGGTGCCTATTTCAAAAGGACAGCAAAGTGGCTGGTCCGATTGCGCGACGTGTGATCGATCTCCCAGCTCTTAAAGCCCGCGGCCTCCGCCATCGAGGCAATCTGTCTCCGGGAGTAAAACCGGACGGGACACGCCTTAAACAGATACCGTGCCTTTCGCAGCGGCATACGCAGCCAATGCCGGGATGGAAATGAGGCGACCACCGAGTGCCCGGCCCTCTGCGCCATCCTCACCAGCGCCGCTGCAGGATCGGCCACATAGTCGAAGAATCCCACCGCCACAACGACCTCAAACACTTCGTCCGACGGCCACTGGGCAAAATCGGCGACGACCAATTCAACATGACAATCTCCCAATCGGTCCAACCGCGAGCGCGCCATCGCCAGCATGTTCTCGGAGACATCCAGGCCGACTAATCGCCGTCCATCCGGCTGGGCCAGCGCCTCGAGATAGCGTCCCGAGCCACAGCCGATGTCCAGCACACTGCGTGGCCGTACCGCCGCCACATGGTCGAGCGTCCGCCGAAACCGCTCATCGATGTCGGCGCGAAAGCGGCGATTGATCCACCCCATGAGACGGGACGGGGCGGCGCCGTGATAGAGCGAATCGAACGCAGACGCCGTGCGGTCAAAATGGCGGCCGACTTGCTGCGTTGGAGTTGTCCGGGAGCGATCGTGCAACATGAAACTGCTCGTCCTTATGTGATGAAGCCCTCATTCCGCAGAACCGCGGACATGGTGGTGAACCGCACGGAGTGCAACAGAGTTTCCATCCGCCTCCGTCCCTTGCTCAGTCCGGAGTAATGCCGGAAACGTCGCGGCCAGGACAGTCCCGGCAATCGCGGCGCGATTCCGCCGATCTCGCAAGGATGCGCGTAGAAGGTCGTCGGAATCTCGCTCCGTCCCCGTCGGCCGAAGAACACGCGCGTCACCCAGAAGGGATACACGCGAAAGTAGCCGCCGCCGCCGATCGGCAGCGTTCCAAACAGCAGCCGCAGCACCGGCAACGGAAACTCCACCAGCCCATTGGGCCAGCGAAACAGACCGTGGGGCGTCCCGCGCATGCCGTAGGCGTCATGCCAGCCGGTCGGTACGACACTGGAGTCATAGAGAAACCCCGCCGCGCGCAACTCGTCGATGGCCCACAAATTCTTCTGCCCGATGGAGAAATCCGGCGCGCGAAACCCGATGACCGGCTGCCCGCATGCGTCCTCCAGCAGCCGCTTGGCCTCTGTCAGATCGTGACGAAATGACTCACGCGACTGCCCGAAAATGCGACGGTGCTCCAGTGCGTGGCAGCCGATTTCGTGCCCGCCCTCGGCGACGCGCCGGACCAGGTCGGGTCGTGACTTCGCGATGCGGCCCAGAAAGAAGAATGTCGCATGCGTGTTGCAGCCCGCCAGCAGCTCGAGGGTCACTTCAAGATTGTCGGCGATCTGGCCATCTTGCGTCTCGATGCGGAGAAACTCCGTCGGCACCGACACGCTCTCCACGAGCGCTTCCGCCTGCGCCTCGACATCGATCGTCAAGGCCAGTGAGGAGGCACCCGTCAACTCGCTCATATTACCGGCTCGCGCCCGGCCAGCCGTGCGCATGGCGGCGCATTGTCTGGGGTCAGATTTGGAAATAGCGGGAGAAATCGCAGGCGAACCCGCGCGGCGTGTACTCGCCGCGCTCGGCATCGAGTTGATAGTCGCCGCGACATCGCCCGTCGGCGATGGCGGTGATCGCCGCCAGGAACCGGTCCACTTCCCCGATCGTGTTGTAAATCCCGAAGCTGATGCGCACGGTGCCCGGCAGGCGCGAACGGTCGCGCGACAGGATCTGGCGTTCCAGCTCGCGCGCGTCCGCGTCGTTGACATGCAGCAGCGACTTCACATACAGGTGCGCGCAGAAACAGCCGGACCGCACGCCGATGCCGTGCTCGTGGCTGAGGATCGCCGCCACCAGCGCGTGCGGCATCCCGTCGATATCGAAGGCGATCACGCCGAGCCGCTCGGCGGTGTGTTCGGGATCGACATTGCCATACACGATGACTTTGGGGATGCGCGCCAGTCCGCGCAGCGCATGCGCCGTCAGCGCCGCCTCATGTACAATAATCCGGTCCCAGCCGATCGACTCGATCAGTTCGATGGCCTTGGCCAGCGCCACCACGCCGATGATGTCCGGTGTGCCCGCCTCTTCCTTGTCGGGAAGATCGGTCCAGTAGGCCTCTTCGAGATTGACGATGTCGACCGTCCCGCCGCCGACGCTGTCGGGATCGCCCTCCTCGAACGGACGCCTGTTGCCGACCAGAATCCCGATCCCATACGGGGCGTACATCTTGTGCGCGGAAAACACGAGATAGTCGATGTGCGACGGATCGGTCGCATCCCCCATGATCATTGGGCGGTGCGGGGCCAATTGCGCGGCATCGACGAGTACCTCGGCGCCGACCGAGTGCGCGCCGCGCGCGAACACGGCAATGTCGTTGATATACCCCGAAACATTGGATGCCCCGGTGACGGCCACAAGGCGGATCTTCTTTCCGTATTGCACCAGTTTCGCGTTGAAGTCGTCGACGTCGATGCGCCCGTCGCCGTCGATTTCGATATGCACGACCGTGGCCACCTTGCGCCACGGCAGCTCGTTGGAGTGATGCTCCATGAGCGAGGTCAGCACGATATCGTCGTGCTTCAGATCGAGCCGATGCGACAGCTTGTTGATGGATTCCGTCGAGTTTTTGGTGAAGAGCACGATATGGCGCGTCAGATCAGCCTTGACGAAGCGGGCAATGCGCTCGCGCGCCTCTTCGAAAACCCACGATGACAACTGCGACTTAAAACCGGTCCCGCGGTGGACGTTGGAGTACCACTGGAGAAACTCATCGACCTTTTCGGCGATCGGCCGGAAGGTCGGGGTGGAGGCGGCGTTGTCGAAGTTGATGTAATTGACCGGGGGCCCCTCCAGCACCGGCACAAGGGCATCGACGCCGATCAACCGGGACCGCCATTCCGACAAATCACCCGTTGTCGCTGTCGGCCGCGGTTGAGTCTTGGCCAATGTTGTGGGCATGATGGTATCCCCCCCTCCCTATCCGGACAATATACGCGCCCGACAGGGCCGGTGCACGCACTTCAGGCCCATTTTGACAGCCGGCCGATCAACTGTTGAGCGGGCACAAAGCATCTCCCTGCTCGCTTCACAAAAATACCGTCCTCACGCCGAGGGGCGTGAGGACGGCAATTTGCAAGCAAGCGGTCTTCGGTCGATTAGAAATTGCCGGTCAAGCTGAACCGGTGATTCTCGTCCATGAAGTCCTGCAGCTCCTCGACATAGGCATAGTCGAAGCGGAACTGCTTGAAGCGCAGTCCCGCACCCAGCGCAAAGGCGCCATCGTCGACGCCCGCGCGAGCCGCCACGCCGTAGTCGGAATTGTCGAAGGCGTGCATATACTCGCCACCGATGCGAAATACCATTTCATCGACGCCCTGCGTCTTCTGGATTTCCACCGGGAAGGTGAAACCCATCAGCGCATCGGGATGGACGCCGATGCCGAAGCGGATGTTGTACGGCACGGCATCATCGCCGACTTTCAGTCCCAGCGACTGGGCCACGACGCCGACGCTTGCTTCCGGGTGGATGTCCCATTGGACACCCAGGTCGCCGCCGACACCGGTCTCCTCGGCGACGGAATTGTTGGCGATCACGAGACTGGCGCCGAAGCGCATCGCCTCGGCCTGGTTCGCATACGACAGCAGGAAGTAATTGTCGAGATAGTCCTCGGTCGTCTGCGTGCCGCCGCCGTCGATCAGGCCGACATCGGTAATCCCGGCGTTGATCCACGAAATTCCGAGGTGGCCGAAGCTAAAGCAGGCCGCGGCCGCCAGATAGTTGAATTGGCGGTCGGCGAACATGTCCGCCGAGAGCATGCTCGTGAAACCCCACTTTTGCAGGTGTGTCAACCCGGCCGGGTTGAAGAATCCTGCTGTGGCGTCATTGACAATGGCAACTTGCGCATTGCCCATTCCATAGGCGCGCGCGCCGACACCGGTGCGCAGAAACGGCAGCGCGTGGTTGTCATCCACCGCACTCGCATTCGTCGACAGTCCCACCACGAAAAGCGCCGTGACGAGGACCATCGTCAACAGTGTGACCCGCTTGCTGGTCATGATCGTTACTCCCCTCGTTAAGCTCTTCAATTCTCTTTTCGTCCTCGTTTATGGTTTTCGGCGTCCCGCCTCCC
Organism: Candidatus Zixiibacteriota bacterium; assembly: GCA_036397555.1. NCBI lineage: Bacteria > Pseudomonadati > Candidatus Zixiibacteriota > Candidatus Zixiibacteriota bacterium. The sequence continues at coordinate 5,666 of DASWIS010000032.1, forward strand.
GGCCGTCAGGGGCCGGAAGGCGGGAGCCAACTCTCCGTGGTTAATCGTTCGAAGCCGACAACCGCTTGACCACGACCTTGAGAACCTGCGACGACGCCGCATGCGACGCGCTGCCGGTGCTCTGGAAGTGGACAAGGTACACGCCTTCGGCCACGAGGTCGCCGTCGTCATTGCCGCCGCTCCAACTGACGGTCTGCGACACGTTGCCGATGGCGCTGTTGTAGATCGTACCGACCTTGCGTCCCGACAGATCATAGACCGACACGGTGACCGAACCGCCGCCGTCGAATCCGTTCAGGTCGAAGCTGATCTGCTCGCCGCTGTACGGATCAAACGGGTTGGTCGAACCGCCGGAGATCACCACGTCGCCGTCGCCGCCCTCGCCACCGCACTCCGCATCGGAGACGGTGAACATCTCTTTGACCACGCGCTGGTGGTTGCCGACATAGTCGACCACACCGTCGCAAAGCTGGTCATAGATGTAGTACTCACAGTTGCAGTCGTCGTAGTACTCCTGGAAGCGGTTGCCGTCGTAAATCACGATCCCCAGCCGGCGATACTGCGCGTCGTGGATGGTCAGCGAGAATTCAAACTCGCCGGTCGCCGCGTTCCATTCGCCGTCGTTGAACGCATCCCAGACTTCGGTGTGGATCATGCGGCTCTTCGGCGTCACGAACGCCTCCGAGGCGGTCATGTCGTACACGTCGACGAAGACATGCGTCCAGTCGACGCCCGATCCCATACCGTCGTTTGCGGTCAACAGATCGTCGGTGATCTTGATCTTGAAGGTCGGGTTGCGACAGACGTACTCCGTCATGACCTCGACATCCGGCGGCGTCGCATCGACGGTGAAGGTCCACGTGTCTTCCGCGCAGAACCCGGCGCGGTTGAACGCGCGTACCGTGATCGTGTGGTCGCCACCCGACAACGGCGGCGCTTCGTAATAGCCGTCACCGTAATTGTCGTAGTAGTCATAACAATCGTCGTAGTAGCTGTCGTACAGATAGTTGTCGTTGATGCACGGACAGTGCAGCCACTCGGTCGTCAGGATACCGGTCGTGTTGTCCCACGCGGAGTAGTAGAAGCCGTTATCCGGATTGTCGTCGTTGGACCACAGCACCGTCTCGTTCGACGTACCCTCGTCGAGGATGACAATGATGTCGTCGTCGTCGATGTCGCGGTTGCCGTTGGTCCCTTCGATGTTCGAGCGGACGATCGTCTGGATCGTCGGCCACGGACTGGTGTAGCTGCCGTAACCGTAGTTGGTCTGATCGCCCTTTACGTCGACGGTGATCGCGCCGGTGTTGCACACGCGCGTGCCGGAGACGACCGCGTAGATGCCGTTGAGGTCTTCGACGCAGAAGGTCGCGCGGGTCGCCGTGATGGGCACTTCGCCCTGCGACGCTTCGCTGCAGACCACGATATCCCAGCGGTTGTTCCATTCGCCTTCCGACTGATCCCACCACGCCGG